>JAPOIQ010000243.1 GCA_029978815.1 bacterium | reverse complement strand
GTCTCAGAGACATTTCAATCCCTCGACATCGAGCCAGACGGCTTTGCGGTGCTGACACGCCCAGCCCTTACATTCCTTCTTCAATTCCCTGAAACGGCATTCCCTGAATCACTCAGGAATGCCGTCGCAGATGGTAACTCTGGCCAACAACGGTTTGAGTACGAAGGCGAGAACTACATCGGAATTGGTGTCCATATTGAGGCCAACGACTCCGGATATTTCGAAGCGTTCCCGCTCAGCACGACAGAACGCACCCTCGCAATCTTGGTAACTGCCCTACTGGTTGGCTCGCTGCTCGCCGCCCTTCTCGCCGTGTTCTTCGGATTCAGCACGAGCCGGGGGCTTCTACGGCCTCTTACTCGCGTCGCAACAACTGCGAGTGACATCGCAGGCGGCTCTCTCGACGCTCGACTCGAACCAACCGACGACCCCGAACTCAGCCGACTCGTGACCGCATTCAACAACATGGCAGACGCAGTTCAGTCACGCATTGAGCGCGAAGAACGATTTGCATCTGAGGTCAGCCACGAACTTCGATCACCGATCACCGCAATGACGGCAGCTGCCGAGGTACTGAGTGCTCGCCGCGAGGAACTCTCGGAGCGTTCGCAACGAGCTCTCGATCTTCTCATTTCTCAAGTTCGCCGTTTTGATGCCATGGTGATTGACCTCCTTGAGCTCTCCCGGCTTGAAGCAGGCGCTGTTGATGGCCACCTCGAGGAGGTCGACATCGGAGACCTATCACGCAGAATTCTTGCCCGTTCATCGACTCCCGCAACACCCCTTACGGTCGTACCTTCTGAACCCGTAATCGCCGTCACCGATCGCGTTCGATATGAGCGAATTCTTTCGAACCTCATCGAAAACGCTCACGTTCATGCAGGAGGCGCCACCGGAGTCACCATTGATACCCAGAGAATTGGCGATGTAGTCGTCATGGTTGACGACGCAGGTCACGGAGTTGACCCAGCGGATCGAACACGAATTTTTGAACGTTTCACTCGTGGGGGTGCCGCCCGCCATCGAGAGGGAACAGGACTTGGCCTCGCCCTCGTCGCCGAGCATGCGTCGGCACTAGGCGGCTGGGCCTACGTCGACGATGCCCCATCGGGAGGCGCCAGATTTGTCGTTGTTCTTCCGAAGACCGAGCCGTCCCTGACAAGCCACGACATGCCTACGGTGACCTCATGAGACGAACCCAACAATTCGTGAGTTTCATTGCGCTGTTGTTGTGCTGTTCTGCATGTGGGCTGCAAACCGATTCTGAGGCTGTGCTGTACGACGACATCCCGTACGGGCTTGCTCAAACGAGCACAACATCTACTTCAATCCCTGCCGTCACTGAGTCACCAGGCACCTCCACGACCACGATCCCCGAGAATCAGCGAACGGTTGACGTCGTATATGTACGGCGAATCAGTCGAGAACTTGAGTCGATCAAAGTCGACCTTCCAATTCCTGTGTCAGGCCGCGACCTTCTAGACCAACTGAGCTCACCACCGGTAGGTGCTCAACCTGACCTCCAAACCGAAGTTTCAAGAAATCTCGTTCTCAGCGTTGAAGTTGATCGCGGAATCGCAACGGTCAATCTCTCGAGAGCAGCAATCAACCAGCTCGGCAGCGCTCAACAACGGCGCGCCATCGCTCAAATCGTTCTCACGATGACATTGTTCACCTCAGATGAAGGAGGTATCGGTCAAGTCGTGTTCTTGGTGAGCGGAGAACCAATCAGCGTGTACGTGCCGCTTCTTGAAGCAAATAGTGACCCGGGCCAGCCAGTCGCATGGACAGACTTCGCACAACTACTCGTGGGCGTCGATGCCCCTTCAACAACCAGTACGTCAACGACGACAACGACTCAACCCGCAGTGACGACTTCGCCTCCTGAAAACCCGGCGTCGACCACTTCGACAACAGTCGAAGGTTCAACACCTGCAACCACGTCGACGTCAAGCACTTCGGCAACGATCGCGAACAACTAGCGATGCCGTCGTTTAGTAGCCGAGACGCTCGACCCGATCTGGCCGACGTTGCCAGTCTTTATCGACTTTGACCTTCAGTTCAAGAAACGCTCCCTCGGGCAACTGAGCACGGGCACGACTGCCGACTTCACGAAGAATTGCGCCGCCTTTTCCAATGACCATTCCCTTCTGGCTCTCGCGTTCAACGATGATGTCGCACCGAATTCGAGGCCATTCCCATTCGGTCACCCGAGTCGCAATCGAATAGGGCAGTTCATCACGCATGACGGCCAGCAGCTGCTCTCGAACCAACTCAGCAACCCACACCTCCTCGCTCATGTCGTTCCGCTCGTCTTTGGGGAACCACTGCGGACCCTCCGGCAACTGCTCCAAGAGGTACTCCACAAGCGAATCCAAACCATCTCCACTTTTCGCAGACACCGGGAAATACGCCGAAGCATCTAAGGCCGCGGAAGCTCCCAACATCGCTATCACCTGATCGCGAGAGGCAATGTCGACTTTATTCACCACCACCACAAGCTGATCGCGGCGAAGGCGTCCAGCAACCCACTGGTCACCCGAGCCGAACGGACGCGTCGCGTCAAGCACTAAACACTGCACATCAACATCTGACGCGCTCTCTAGCGCCGTTGAATTCACTCGTTCACCGAGCGCCGAAACCGGCTTATGAAGCCCCGGCGTATCCACAAAGACGAGCTGGCTTTCGGGCCTCGTGAGCACCCCCATCACACGATGGCGAGTGGTTTGCGGCTTATCGGACACGATTGAAACCTTGTGACCGCACATTGCGTTAACGAGCGAGCTTTTACCGACGTTCGGGCGACCGAGCAGGCCGACAAGCCCAGAGCGGTAGCCCTCGTTGCTTTCACTCGCTATTGATGCCACCCCCCTAGTCAACACCGCTGCCTCGTTAAATCGGCGCATCCTCTGACATGCTGTCGACATGAGCCCACGAATCATCAACGGAGGCGACGAACTCAAAGGACTCATCGGGGAGCATCTCGGTTACAGCCCTTACGTCGCCGTCACTCAGGAACAAGTCAACCAATTCGCCGAGGCAACAGGCGACCATCAGTGGATTCACGTTGACGTTGAGCGGGCAACAGCTGGTCCGTTCGGCGCACCTATCGCTCACGGTTACCTCACACTGTCACTCGGGCCAACGCTGTACCCGCAGGTGGTATCAATCGGTGGCTACTCAATGGGCGT
>JAPOIQ010000053.1 GCA_029978815.1 bacterium | reverse complement strand
GTACGGAACTGCCGACCGAGCACACTCAGGTTGGCGAGTATCTCAATAGTCTTCGCGCCGAAATCCAGTCACTCGACGCAGCGACAGACCCTGACGTTGATCCGTCAACCCGGCGCATGTGTAAACGCATCATCTTTGAAATCGATCTCCTGCGTGACGAGGCTGACCGAACCGGAGTTGAGTTGTGACACTTCGACGAGTCGAAGTTGCAGCAGGCATCGAACTTGATGTCATCGATGAAGGGTCGGGAGTAAACGGTGTTGCCGTCTTACTCCACGGATTTCCAGAATCTTCACATTCATGGCGCCACCAAGTTGCTCCGCTCGTTGATGCAGGCTGGCGGGTGCTTATCCCAGATCAGCGGGGATATGCGCATTCGAGTGCACCAACGAACATCTCTGCCTACCGGGGCGACATCCTCGCTGACGACGTCATTGCATTGCTCGACGACATCAAGGCCGATGATGCGGTCATCATCGGTCACGACTGGGGAGCGATCGTCACCTGGCATGTTGGGCAACGTCATCCTTCACGTTGCCGAGCACTCATCGCTGCGAGTGTTCCGTACACGCCATGGCCAACTCACCCGACCGCCAATCTTAAAGCGGCGCATGGCGACAATTTTTTCTACATCCTCTACTTCCAGACGCCCGGTGTCGCTGACGAAGAATTGAATGCCAACCCCGAGCGTTTCTTGTTATCGATCGCGCATATGGCTTCAGGAGATGGAATGCGTTCTCTTGTTGGCGGACCGCTTCCAGCCGAGGGAACCCGACTCACCGACTATTTCGAGCACATGATCGGCGGAAGAATCGAAGCTTGTCCTTCTTGGATGACAGCAGAAGACCTTGCCATCTATACGCAGCAGTTCACGACGAGCGGGTTCACCGGTCCAATCAACTGGTATCGCAACCTTGACGCAAACTTTGACATCTTTGATCCGATCGGTGCCGCACCCCTAACGATGCCGACGTTTTTTATTGCTGGCGATCTTGACCCCGTCATCCTTGGTCGACCGGAGTATCTCGCCCGCATGGATTCTGACCTTCCAAACCATCAAGAGACCGCACTTATCGAAGGAATCGGTCACTGGGTGCAGCAAGAAGCCCCTGAAGAATTCAACCGGATCGTGCTTCGCTGGCTTGACTCGCTCTGAGATAGGCCTGTCGTTCAAGCGGATTCTGCCAGTACGCGCATTTATCGACAGCGGCCCACAGCGAAATTGAACGATCACCAGCGAGTCGCCCTCGTGCCCAGCCGACGATGGCAAACGGCGTCATGACAACCATCCAGCCGAGATAGATGACGGGGAAGAGTGGGCCCATCATTCGTGATTGCCAGATGTGAACCTCTTCGTGGTCGGTAACGAGACTTCTTCGACGCTCATCAGTCGTATCGCCTACCCCTGATACGACATTGCCAACGGTCACAGCGAAATTTCGCCGCACCACAAATCCCTTCTCGAAGACGTGACGGTTCGATCGTTGGCTCAACGACTCGTCGTAACGACTTCTCGATAGACGCCCAATCAACTGCGAGACCAAACCAGCGCTAGTGGTGACGAGCGCCCATGTTGAGTCAAGAACGAATGCAACTCGGCCCTTACGTGACCGCCAGTCATAGATCTGTCGATAACCGGCGATCACTCCGTTCGTTGCAGCAACAACTGCGGCAGGGCCAGCGAGACCGACGAGCGCTCCGGTACCAGCTCCGAGGGCCGCTCCCGCAGCGCCCACAGCGGCGGCTTCAGTGATGCGTTCGTTCACCGCTCACGCATTTTGGCAAGCAACCTCAAGAGTTCAAGGTAGAGCCATACGAGGGTGACGAGCAGACCGAAGGCGGCGAACCATTCAAAGTGCTTGGGCAGCCCGGCTTGTGACCCACGTTCGATGAAGTCGAAGTCGAGCGCAAGATTCATTGCGGCGAGACCTGCCACAATCACGCTAAAACCGATCGACATAAGACTCGAACTCGCAAGGAAGGAAACATTTCCACCGAAGAGCGAGACAACCCAGGAGATCATGTAGAACAACATGACTCCGAGGGTCGCGGAGATGACGATCTTTCGGAAGCGGTCGGTGACGCGAATGACACCAGTCACGTAAAGACCGAGCATCACAGCTGTCACCGCCAAGGTGGCTCCTGCCGCCTGAATAACGATGCCGTCATAGAACTCTTCGAATGCTCGTGACACCGAACCGACGAATACGCCCTGAGCAAGCGCATAGACCGGCGCAACAAAACGCGCGAGGTGCGGTTTGAACGACATGAGAATCGCAAGGCCGAGGCCAACGAACACACCGACCATTGCAAGCGATGGGATGCCATATTGCACGGCGCCTTGGGCGCTTACAACTGGTGAGCCGGTCTGATACCAGCCGTACGCCGCTGAGATCAGGAGCAACACGAGCAGAACCGCTGTTGCACTCACGCTGCCGCGAATTGTCATCGTCTCGCCGGGAGCGGGTGGCGGAGCCCAATCGGAAATTGGCCCGTCATTGATGCCTGCTCGCTGAGAGGCATCGGGAGCGGCCCACTTGGCGAGGGTGCGCTCGTTGAGAACTGGGTTCGACATCATCTACCTCCAAGGGGATTGTTAATCGAATTACAGTCATGTTACCTCGTGTTTTTCGGTGGGTGTCGGTCTCTGCGTCGGTATCGTGACAGTTGTCTCATCCACCGAATTTCCACCGCAAAGGGAGCCGTCATGGCGAAGGAACGAGTTGACAGAGACGACGAGGATCTCGTCCGTCTATATCTCACCGACATCGGTCAATATGTCCTGCTCACGAAGGACGACGAGGTCCGCCTTGCCAAGGAAATCGAGGCCGGTAAAGAGGCGCTTGAAGCGCTTGAAGCCGGCGGCAAAGACCTCACCACTCACAAGAAGCGTGAGTTGCGCCGCACCGCCCGCCGTGGTGAAGAAGCAGAGCGTCAATTCGTTCAATCGAACCTTCGTCTCGTGGTATCGATTGCGAAGAAGTACCAGGCTTCTGGGTTGCCACTGCTCGACCTCATCCAAGAAGGCAATCTCGGCCTCATGCATGCCGTTGAAAAGTTTGACTGGCGCAAGGGCTTCAAGTTTTCGACCTACGCCACATGGTGGATCCGCCAGGCGATCACCCGTGGTATCGCAAACACTGGTCGCACGATCCGCCTACCTGTTCATGCTGGTGACACCCTCGCGCGCTTGCAGAAGGCACGTACCCGTCTCGAGTTGAAATTTGGGCGACCAGCGACACTCGCAGAACTCGCTCAAGAAGTTGAGATGCCTGAAGACAAGGTCACCGAGGCACTTCGGTTCGCAGCGGAGCCACTTTCTCTTTCGGAACCCCTCCGTGAAGATGGTGACGCCGAACTTGGCGATGTCGTCGAGGACCGTTCGGCTGAGTCACCATTTGAGGTGGCTGCGACAGCGCTTCTTCCCGAGGAGATCTCACGTCTGCTCGCTCCGCTTGACGAACGCGAGAGTGAGATCTTAAAACTCCGATTTGGTCTTGATCGGGGTGAGCCTCGCACTCTCGAAGAGGTTGGTGAACATTTCAACCTGACACGTGAGCGCATTCGCCAGATCGAAGCTCGAGCGATGTCGAAACTTCGTCATCCATCGAGCGACACTGGCGCCCGCGACCTTCTCGCCGTCTGATTCACCACCGCAGCGTTAACGCAGAGCGGTTGTGGTGCCTCCAGAAACAGGAGACACCACTAATTGTCAGCCCATCTGAAGGAACTCGACGAGGTTTCCGTCTGGGTCTCGAACGATGGCGATGGTGACCCCTGGACGAAGTTCAACCACTGGTGTAACCACTTTGACGTCAGCGGCTTCACATGCCGCAACAACCTCATGGATGTTCTCCATATGAATGGTGAAGTAGCGGTAGCCCGTTCCACCTTCGATACCACCACTGCCTGGGCGTGCCTCAGGAGTTGAGTCGAAACACACCAATTTGATGAGCGAATCACCACAGCGAAGTCGGTGCATCGTTCCGCCACCACCGATCGGCATCGGCATGTCGCCCTCATGGTTCATTCCCAAGAGATCTCTGTAGAACGCGAGTGAACGTTCTGAGTCTTGGATCACAATGCCAAGGTCGATTGCTCGTTGCTGATGTTGAATCGTCATGTCTGCAAACTACGCGACTCGATATCAATCTGAACGAGCCGGGCGCGTAGCGTTAGCAGAATGAACTTCACTCCCGAACATGAAGAGTTCCGCTCCGTCGTTCGATCGTTCGTCGAGCAAGAGGTAAATCCTCGAATTCCTGAATGGGAAGAAGCCGAGATGATGCCACTTCGCGACATTTTCTCGAAAATGGGATCTCTCGGATTCCTCGGGCTTGAGTATGAGGAGGAGTTCGGCGGCCAGGGAGCAGACCATCTCTTCACGGTGATTTTGGCTGAAGAGTTCGGCCGCTGTGACCACGGTTCGTTGCCGATGGCACTCGGAGTGCAAGTCGATATGGCGACCCCTTCACTTGCGAAGTTTGGAACCGCAGAACAAAAAGAGAAGTACCTCAAGCCTGCACTTCAGGGAACAAACGTGTGCTCGATCGCAGTAAGTGAACCTGATGCAGGCTCGGACGTTGCCGGGCTCAGAACCCGCGCCGTGCGCGATGGCGACCAGTGGGTCATCAATGGGTCAAAGATGTGGATCACGAACTCGTTGCAGGCCGACTGGCTATGTCTTCTCGCTCGAACCTCTGACGATGGCGGATACAGCGGAATGAGCCAGATCATCGTGCCAACCGATGCTGAAGGGTTCTCTGTTTCAAAGAAGCTCGACAAGCTCGGAATGCGAGCATCTGACACTGGCTTACTGTCGTTCGACGATTGTCGGGTGCCGGTGAGCAACACCATTGGAGAAATCGGCCGTGGATTCCAGCAACAGATGGCACAATTCGTGGTCGAACGAATGTGGGCGGCCTATTCAACGGTCGGGGCATGTGAACTCGCCTTGGAACGCACTGCGCAATACCTGCGTGAGCGCCACGCATTTGGCAAGCCGTTACTTGCAAACCAGCATCTGCAATACAACCTTGCTGAACTCTCTGCCGAACTCGATCTCTTGCGGAGTTACAACTATTCAATTGCCGCGAAATATCAGCAGGGCATCGACACCACCCGCGAGGCAACGATCGCGAAACTCACCGCTGGTCGCCTCATAAGAAAGGTCGCCGATACCTGTCTGCAGTATCACGGTGGTATGGGCTACGTCGAAGAGACATGGACGGCTCGATTCTTCCGAGACAACCGTCTGTCATCAATCGGTGGCGGTGCTGACGAGGTCATGTTGCAGGTCCTCGCCCGCCTCGACGGATTCACCGCGTAAGCAGCCCACCGTTCGGGCTCAATGGGGGACCAGCGTTGCTCGACACCTAAGTTTGAGTGATGGACGTACGGAGCCTGATGCGCCAAGCCGCGCATCTCAACTCGAACCGAACAGCCATCATTTATACCGACGGCACACACTCCCAAGAGCTCACCTTTGCCGACGCATGGTCGCGTGGTGTGCGTATGGCAAATGCGCTCCTCGACCTTGGCTTGAACCCCGGCGATCGCATCGGTGTTCTCGAAGACAATTCGATCGGTGCTCAAGACTTCTTCGCCGGAGCAGCGGCTGGCGGATTCGTACGAGTGCCGTTGTACGCAAGAAACAGCGTTGACAGTCACCACCATATGCTCGACCACACTGGTTGTCGGGCCGTCGTCGTCGCTGGGCACTACCTACACGAAATCGACGCAGTTCGTGATCAGTTACCGAACCTTGAGCATGTCATTGTTCGCGGCGACGATTACGAATCTTGGCTGGCGGGTTTTTCTGATGACGATCCGAATGTCGACATCAATCCCGACGACTGGTACATCATTCGCCACACAGGTGGTACTACGGGTAAATCAAAAGGTGTCGCTTATAGCCATCGTTCGTGGCTCGCAGCCGGCCGTGACTGGTTCTACAACTTCCCCCCGATGGAGGCCGGAGACCGATGCCTGCACGTCGGGCCGATCTCTCACGGCTCAGGGTATCTCTACACCCCGACGTGGCTCAGCGGTGGCACCAACGTCATGCTCGACCATTTTGATCCGGCGGAAACCATCGAGGTGATGGAACGCGAGCGCATCTCGTACATGTTCGCGGTTCCGGCAATGTTGAATGCGTTAGCCCGTGAACCAAGCGCTCGCTCGCGCGACTGGTCGTCCCTTCGGGTGTTGCAGATTGGAGGTTCTCCCATCGCTGACGAGACCGCCCTCCTCGGCCGGGACGTCTTCGGCCCAGTGCTCTTTCAGGGATACGGGCAGACCGAAGCTGTGCCAGTGTGCATGATGGGTCCAGAAGAATGGTTCTCAGAGGTGCCGGGGTCGAATCCGTTGCGCTCAACTGGCCGTGCATTGCCGTTTGCTCTCCTCGAGATTCGCGACCCGGAGGATTCATCGGTGAGTTTGCCGATCGGCGACGAGGGCGAGATTGCGATTCGTTGCGACGGGCAGATGACAGGGTTCTGGGAAAACCCCGAGGCGACCGCTGAACGAATCACCGCTGATGGATTCGTGCTCACAGGTGACATCGGGCGGCTCGATGAAAACGGTTACCTCTACGTGCTCGACCGCAAGGACGACATGATCATTTCGGGCGGCTACAACATTTGGCCGGCGGAACTCGAAAACACCATTGCCGAGCATCCAGCAGTGGTTGAGGTCGCAGTGTTTGCGGTCCCGGACGAACGTTGGGGCGAAACCCCTGCAGCCGTGTGCGTGCTCGCGGAGGATGATGACGGCGATCATGAGGCGTATCGCGCAGAGATTGTTCAACTGTGTGTCGATCAGCTGGGTTCTTACAAGAAACCAGGAGTTATCGAGTTGCGAAGCGAACCGCTTCCGAAGAGCCCGGTGGGTAAGGTCCAACGACGAACCCTGCGTGAACCATATTGGCAAGGAGTTGATCGACGGGTTGGAGGTGTGTGATGGCTGATGTGCTCTTGATGACTGACACTGCAGCCGAGAGCCTTCGCAACCGGGTCGCATCGGTTGCACCAGACCTTCACATTCTCGAACTTGTCGATGGTGTGGAACTCTCTGAGAACGAACTCGCAAGCATTACCCACGCCTTTTTTTCGGCCGATTGTTGGCCTGATCGAACCGCATCTTTTCTACGGTCGTGTCTCTCCGCCCCAAACCTGCGTTGGTTACAGAGCGCATCGGCGGGCGGCGATCACCCCGTCTTTGCGAAGTTTCAGAACCGTGGCGTCGAGGTGTTGTTCACCCCTGGTGGTTCAGCGCCGTCGATTGCACAGACCGTCATGATG
>JAPOIQ010000065.1 GCA_029978815.1 bacterium | reverse complement strand
TGTCTGGTTTAGTAGGTCGGGTTCGACCTCGGTCTCGATCCTTGTGCTTGTCGCCGTTGGTATCGGTATCGCTGACGCGCTGATTAACCCGAGTCGACGCGCCATTCTCCCTTTGATCGCAACGGCAGATGATCTGCCGCGAGTGATTGCGTTATGGACCGCAACGTTCACTTCCAGCGCAATCGTTGGGCCTGCGCTCGCCGGATTTCTGTACAGCATTGACCAATCGGTGGCGTACCTTGCCGCTGGTGCATCGGCGATGCTTGCAATTCCTCTCACCCAAGGCATCAAATATCGGCCAGGAATCGCGCCGGTGGCCGATGAACAACGGCCAAGTCTCAGGCTTGCGCTGCAAGGGCTTTCGTTTATCCGTCGTTCACCGATCGTGCTTGCCGCCATCAGCCTCGACTTGTTTGCCGTTCTCTTCGGTGGCGCCGTCGCCCTCATTCCGGTGGTTGCAAGCGATCGTCTCGGAGTGGGAGACGTCGCATACGGGTGGCTGCGAGCGGCGCCTGGGGTTGGAGCAGCGGCGATGGCGATCGTGCTTGCCCTCCGACCGGTCTCCCGCCGGGTTGGCCCCACTCTGCTTGTCGTCGTTGCCGTATTCGGGGCAGGTACCGTCGTCTTCGGTCTTACTCGGTCGTACCTAGTGGCGTTCCTTGCGCTTGTCGTTCTTTCTGCAGCCGACATGGTGTCGATGTTTATTCGAGGAGCGATCGTTCCGCTTGCGACTCCGCCCGATCAGCTCGGTCGGGTGAGCGCTGTTGAAGGTGTCTTCATTGGAGCGTCGAATGAGCTTGGCGCTTTTGAGAGTGGACTCGCTGCACGATGGCTCGGAGTGCCGTGGGCAATAGCCGGTGGAGGCATTGCGACGATTGTGATTGCTGCTGCCTTCGCTGTCGGATTTCCGGCGTTAAGGAAAATTGATCGTTTTGATGACGTTGCGAACGTCACATATGACTAACCCGTCAATCGACCGAGCTTCGCAAAGCCTTTGAGGCGCCTAAGTCGGAGCACGGCTTGGTCTGAGGCCAGCCGTCCGATGCCGCTTGCAATCGTCGGGTAGACGTGCGGCACTCGGGCGAGCTCTTCAATCGAGACAGAGAACCTCACCGCAAGTGCGATTTCATTGATGACTTCTGAGGCCCGTGATGCAATGACGTGTCCACCGACGATTCGCCCATGAACGGTAACGATCTCAATCAGACCTTCAGATGAGCCTTCAAACAGTGCCCGGTGGACTTCAGAAAGCTCAAGTTGATGAACTTTTACCGCTCGACTGCGGAAACGGTCCCTCGCTTGCGCTGCGGTGAAGCCAACTCGGGCAAGTTCGGGTTCGGTGAACACGCACCATGGCGACATCGTGCTCGCCTGAGCGCGACCTGGAAGGAACATGTCGCGAATGGCCAGGGAGGCATCGGCAACGGCGGTGCTCGTCAGTCGAGGACGACCCGCTGCGGCATCTCCAACTGCGTAGATGCTGGTGACAACAGTTCGGCTTCGAGCATCGACGTTGATACCCGCTGCGGTGGCGACAATGCCGAGGCGTTCGAGGCCGAGAGTGGTCACCGACGCTGAACGTCCGGCTGCGACGAGTAACTGTTCAGCGTGGAGTTCTCCCCGGACGGTTTCGACGTATACACGTCCGTCTTCAAAGCGGGCAGCAAGAATCGGTTCGCCAACGTGAACATCGACTCCGTCGTGTCGAAGCACTTCGGTGAGGCGCTCACTGAGTTGTGGCTCTTCTTGGGGGAGGATTCGTGGTCCTGTTTCGTAGAGCTGAACTTTTGCGCCAATGCGTGCGAGAGCTTGCGCTGATTCGACACCAACCGGGCCTGCCCCGATGATGATGATGTCGCGTGGAGGGGATGGCAGGTCGTAGAGGGTCTCGTTTGTGAGGAAAGGGACCTCGGCAATTCCTGGAATTGATGGAATTGAGGGTGTGCTGCCTGTCGCGATGAGGAGGAATCGGCCTTCGAGTGTTTCGGTTCCTTCTTCAGATGTCACGTCGACGGTTCGCGGGCCGGTGACGACAGCTGTTCCTGATCGCAGGGTGACACCCCAATCGTTGACCGAGGTTGCATCAGAAACGTGCGAATACACGGACTCTCGGGCGGAGAGCATTGCCTCCCATGCGGTGGTGGGGTCGGGCGCAGCAATCTGTCGGTGTCGAACTGTCGCTTCGAGCAGCGCTTTCGATGGAATTGAACCGCTCCACACGTTGGTGCCACCGATGCGGCCACGGTCAACGGCGGCGACACGAAGCCCGAGCTCTTGTGAGGCCAAGCGCGCGGCGGTGAGACCTGCCGGACCGAGTCCAACGATCACGAGGTCATACGGGCGTGCCACGGCGTCAACGGTACAGCGATGTGCCGGTGATGACGAGTGACACGAGTGCACAGTGAATGTGTGCTGTCATAGTGGGGTGCTTCATCGGGGTCGTCTTGCAATTCTGCTGTTGGGCTCTTCGTGCATTTGCCTAACAGCGTGTGGAAGCGCCGACACGGAAACCGAGATAACTCAGGTCACGATTGCCGGTGTCGGTTCGATACCGGGTCCGGTCCAGAGGGTTGACGTTGTTGCTCAGTCGGACGAAGCCCCAAACTCTGAGGTGCCTGCTGCAGTGAGACCAGCAGACCTTGGTCTGCCGAGTCTTGGGCAGTTGGTTGTCGGCAATCGTGCGATCATCATCGGTGATTCGATCTTTGCTTCTACCGCACCGCGATTTAGTGGTTCGATGTGTGATCGATTGAATGAGGCTGGATGGGATGTCGAAATCGATGCGGAGCCCGGTCGTTTTATTGCGTTTGCCGTCGATGTGCTCGATGTGAGGTTTGCTCCCGATAGCGGTCTCGATTGGGATCTTGCTGTCATGTTTTTTGGGAGTAATTTCAATGGCAGTCTCACAAACTTCAGGTCAACGTTGGAATCACTTTTGGAGCGTCTGTCGCCCCGACCGGTGCTGTTGTTGACGGTGACCGAGTTTCAGCAAAATCGGGTTGAAGTGAACGACATCATTCGTGAAGTTGCTTCCGGCGCCTCGCATGTTCAGATTCTCGACTGGGCTCGGATTACTGCTGCAGAGCCGGGTTTGCTGAATGCTGACGGCCTTCACCTCTCGACCGCCGGCAAAAACCGGCTCACGACCGAGGTCGCTCTTGCGCTTGGAACTGCGCCGACGTTAGTGACTGATGGTGACGGAGAATGTCTACCCACACTGTTCACCGAGGATGAAACTCGCGCCGCTCAATTGGCGAATGAGCAGTCTGGCGGCTGAGTGCTCGTAGCCTGTCAGGGTGCTGCAGGCCCGAACCCTTTCCGTCGAAGTTGGCGGGAAACACGTTGTCGAAGACGCGACCTTTACCGTGTCGGCCCGCGACAAGGTTGGCATTGTCGGGCGCAACGGCGCTGGGAAAACCTCTCTGTTCAAAGTTCTCGGAGGCGAAGCCGAACCATCGGCCGGCGCTGTCGTTCGAAAAGGTGGGTTCGGTTACCTCCCTCAAGACCCACGAATTGGGGGAGTGCACGACTCTCGTAGAGCGATTACACATGTGCTTTCTGGACGCGAGATTGATGAGCAGATCACGAGGATCGAGAAACTTCGGATCGCGATGGAGGAATCGCCTTCAGATGAGGCCGTAGCGAAATACTCGCGTGCCGAAGAAACGTTCCGAGTAAATGGTGGGTACGCGGCAGAGAGCGAGGCCCGTGCCATCGCTGCTGGGCTCGGACTAGGTCAAGACCGAATGGAACTCGAATTAGGAGTGCTTTCAGGCGGTGAACGACGTCGGGTCGAACTCGCCCGCATTCTGTTTGCAGGTTCGGACGTGCTTTGTCTCGACGAGCCGACAAACCACCTCGATATTGACGCAAAGCAATGGCTTCTTGGATTTCTTCGTCAATATCGGGGGGCGCTGCTCGTCATCAGTCATGACCTCGAATTGCTTGACGAGGCGATCACCAGGGTGCTGCACCTTGATCGACCGAATGAGGGAGATACCGGCCAACTCATCGAATATCGGGGGACCTACAGCCAATATGTCGCCGCCCGGGCCGAGGACGAGCGACGACTCGCAAAGATGGCGGCTCAGCAAGAGCGTGAGATTGCGCGAATGCAGAAAGTGGTGGATCGCTTTGGTGCGAAGGCGACGAAGGCAGCAATGGCCCACAACATGGAGAAGCGAATTGCGCGCCTTGAATCCGATCGGGTGCATGCTCCCGATAAGGGCCGACGCATTGAAGTGCGATTCCCGCAACCCCCGCCATGTGGAGTCACTGTCGTCACCGTTGAGCAGCTTTGCAAGGGGTACGGAGGCCCGTCGATATTTGAAGATGTGGGTTTTGACCTTGGACGTGGTGAGCGTTTGCTCGTGCTTGGCCTTAACGGTGCGGGCAAAACAACAATGCTTCGAATTCTTGCTGGCGAAATCGCTGCCGACTTAGGCAAGGTCGACTTTGGCTACCAGGTTGAGGTCGGCTACTACGCGCAGGAACACGACAACCTTGACCCAGATCGGAGCCTTCTCGACAACCTTCGACGATCAGTTCCCGCAGGCGTTGGCCTCACTGAAACGCAGTTGCGCGGGCTTCTTGGCATGTTCGGTCTGAGTGGCGACAAGGTGATGCAGACCTCGGGCACCTTGTCGGGCGGAGAGAAGACCAAGCTTGCCCTTGCGATGTTGATGACTGGAAGAAATAACTTGCTGCTTCTCGATGAGCCGACGAATAACCTTGATCCAGCGTCGCGTGAAGCAGTTGGGGATGCACTTTCAGAATGGCCGGGGGCGATGATTCTCGTCAGCCACGACACCGAGTTTGTTGAACGACTTTCGCCAACCAAAGTGCTGCTGCTACCTGATGCTGACGTCGATTATTTCAATGACGAGTGGCTCGAACTTGTCGAGTTGTCGTAACCCATTTCGTTCAGAAGGCAAGAAGTTCGGGCGAGGTAGCACCCAGTTGCGTGCTGCAGTTATCTGAGGTTCACGCCAACGGCGCGAGTCGCGGCTTCTGCCTTGACTTGTTCAAAGAAATCATTTCCTTTGTCGTCAACGACAATGAATGCCGGGAAGTCCTCGACCTCGATTTTCCATACTGCTTCCATGCCGAGCTCTGGGTACTCCAACACCTCAACTGAGGTGATGTTGTCCTGTGCAAGGCGGGCTGCCGGACCTCCAATCGAGCCAAGATAAAAGCCGCCATGGCTATTGCAGGCATCGGTCACCTGTTTCGAGCGGTTGCCCTTTGCGAGCATGATGAGCGAGCCGCCAGCGGCTTGGAACTGCTCGACGTAGGAGTCCATGCGGCCTGCGGTCGTCGGACCGAATGATCCCGATGGCATACCTTCAGGCGTCTTAGCTGGTCCGGCGTAATACACGCAGTGGTCCTGGAGGTATTGGGGCATTCCTTCGCCAGCATCAAGACGCTCTTTGATCTTTGCGTGAGCGATATCGCGTGCGACAACCATCGGTCCTGACAGCATGACCCGTGTCTTCACGGGATAGTTCGACAACTCTGCGCGGATTTCGGCCATTGGACGGTTGAGATCGATGCGAACAACTTCGGCGCCGTCAAGGTCGCGTTCGGTGGTCTCGGGCAAAAAGCGTGCCGGATCGTGTTCGAGTTGCTCGAGAAAGACACCTTGTGAGGTGATCTTGCCAAGCATCTGGCGGTCAGCCGAACATGACACCGCCATCGCAACGGGGCAGGACGCGCCGTGGCGGGGGAGTCTCACTATTCGGACGTCGTGGCAAAAGTATTTGCCGCCAAATTGAGCGCCGATACCGGTATTGCGGCTGAGTTCGAGCACCTTGGCCTCGAGTTCGATGTCTCGGAACCCATGCCCGAGAGCTGAGCCTTCCGTTGGTAGTCCGTCGAGGTAGCGGGCAGAAGCGAGATTTGCTGTTTCGACAGCGAACTAGGCCGATGTTCCACCGATCGCGATGGCGAGATGGTATGGAGGGCAGGCTGCCGTGCCGAGCGATTGCATTTTTTCGTAGATCCAAGGCAGGAGCGTGTTCTCATTCAGCAGAGCCTTGGTCTCTTGGTAGAGGTAGCTCTTATTCGCGCTTCCGCCACCTTTCGCCATAAACAAGAACTTGTATTCGTCGCCCTCGGTCGCGCTGATCTTGATCTCGGCTGGCAGGTTCGTTCCCGTGTTCTTCTCTTCGTACATGTCAAGAGGAGCCATCTGGCTGTAGCGAAGGTTTGAAGTCTGGTAGGTGTCTTGAACGCCTTGGGCGATGGCAACTTCATCACCTCCGCCGGTGAACACCATCTGGCCTTTCTTGCCTTTGACGATTGCGGTTCCCGTGTCCTGGCACATTGGAAGCACACCGCCCGCAGCAACCGCCGCGTTCTTCAACAGGTCGAGGGCCACGAAGCGATCGTTCTCGCTTGCCTCAGGGTCATCAAGAATCACACTGAGTTGGGCAAGGTGGGAGGGGCGCAAAAAGTGGGCGATCTCGCGCATGGCCTCTGCAGTCAACGCGCGAATGGCGTCAGTGCTCACCTTCAACATTGTGCCAAGTGGTGTCTCGACCGTCTCAACACCTTCGGTGGTGACGAGCCGATATTCGGTGGT
>JAPOIQ010000003.1 GCA_029978815.1 bacterium | reverse complement strand
TCGCGATGCTGTTGCGTTGATCAGTGATTTTCCCGCGCTTGCCGGCCTCGACCTCACCGTTGACCGTGGCGAGATTGTCATGCTGACGGGTCCGAATGGGGCAGGCAAGACAACCTTGCTCAGGGTTTGTGCTGGTTTGGCACCCCTTGCTCGTGGCGATGGTTTGGTGATGGGGTCGGATGTCACCACCGAGCGTGAGCAGGTCCGTCGAAGCGTAGGAATGGTGGCCCACAGCAACGGGCTCTACGACGAGCTCACTGTTCAAGAAAATCTTGAATTTTGGGGCTCTCTTATCGGGGCCGGCGATGATGAAGTTCACCAGGCGATGTCGATGATGGGCCTCGACGGTCGGCTCGCATCGGTTCTCGTTCGTGGGCTTTCTGCGGGCCAGCGACGGCGCACTGCATTTGCGATCCTCGTTGTCAGGCGCGCTGGGTTGTGGTTGCTCGACGAGCCGCATGCCGGGCTCGACAGCAATGCGAGAGATGAGGTTGACAACATTTTGCGGCAGGCGAGTGCTTCAGGTGCAACAGTGATGTTGTCGAGTCACGAACTCGACCGAGCCCAGAAGCTAGCGACGCGAGAGGTACGTCTTGCGGGTGGGGTCGTTGTGGGAGACGGGCGATGAGCTCACCGAGCCGCTTGCAGGTTGCTCGCGTCGTGTTTGCGAAGGACGTCCGCATTGAGCGACGGTCAAAGGGGCTGACGTCCAAAATCATGCCGTTCGCAGTGGTCACCATCGTGTTGTTCGCATTCGCTCTAGATGGTGACGTCATACTTCAGCGAACGGCACCCGGATTGGTCTGGCTCGCAATGCTGTTTTCGTCGATGATTATTGTGCAACGAAGTTTCGCGTTGGAAACCGCAGACGGAGCCCTCGATGCGCTTCGAGTAGCAGGTGCCGACATGTCTGCAGTGTTCTGGGGAAAGTGTTTCGCCCTCGTCATCCAACTGTTGGTACTTGAGCTGGTTCTCTTGGCTGGTGCGATTGTGATGTATGGCATCGAACTTCGCGGATCAGGTGTTGTGTTGCTCGTCACTTCATCGATCTCGGCAACGTGCGGACTTTCTGCAGTGAGTACGATTTACGCAGGCCTTGCATCAGGTGTTCGAGGTCGGGAGTCACTACTTCCGCTTCTCGTCCTGCCGGTTGCATCGCCTGTCCTCATCGGAGCAACACGGGCGGCGGAGGCGGCGTTCGGAACTGGTGGGACGGTGGTTTCAGAGGGTTGGCCATGGTTGGGCGTTCTTTCTGTCTTCGCCGTTGTCTTCGGTTTCGGCGGTTCGTTAGCGTTTGGCCCACTGATTGATGATTAAACAACTTTCCACGACATGACAATTGACACCCCCGCATCCACGACAGCGTCTTCCGTTCGCGGAACATCGACGCCAGCAACACGTGTGCTTGGGGTTCTTAGCATCGCAATGACATTGTGGCTCGGCGTGTTCGGCTTATTGCTCTCACCTGCTGATCGGGATCAGGGTGATGCAGTCCGCATCATGTATGTCCATGTGCCCTCTGTTTGGCTTGCGTATCTTGCATTCATAGTGACCGCATTCGCCTCAGCAGTTCATTTGTTTGGCCGGCGTCATTCGCTGCAAGCCGATCGGGTTGCTGGGGCATCGGCTGAGATTGGCGTCGTGTTCATGGCCGTCACCTTGGTGACTGGCATGTTGTGGGGTCGAATCACATGGGGTGTTTATTGGCAATGGGATGCTCGTCTGACGACGACCGCCCTGCTCTTCATTAGTTACGTCGGATATCTTGCGGTTCGAGGTCTCGAAGGTTCTCGTGAGCAACGTGCCCGCCGAAGCGCCATCGTCGGACTTCTCGCAGTCCTTGAGGTTCCCCTCGTCCACTGGAGTGTGAAACTCTGGCGGAGTCTCCACCAAGAGGCAACTGTGCTCGGAACTGACCTTGATGTATCGCTTGATGGGCTCATGCTGTTCTCGTTGTTCGTGGGAGTGGTTGCATTCACGCTGCTCTTCTTGTGGCTGCTGCTTCACCGGTCTCGAATGCTGACAATGATTGACCTCTCTGCAGAATCTGGGCTTGATACAGCCCTTGCTCAGCGACGCGCCGAGGGCGGTGCATCGGTATGACAAACGCAGGTTTCATACTTGGTTCATATGCGTTGACGTTCGGATCGATAGTGATCTTTGCTTGGCGAACCGTCAAAGTTGGCAAACGTCTTTCGGCTGACATCTCTGATGAGGACAAGCCCTGGCTATGAGCACTCCAGATCTCACGCCTCGACCCGAGAGCGCCCCAACGCGTTCACGCCGGCGCATCATGCCAGTGCTGGTTTTGGCACTTGTGGTCGTTGCGGGCGGTGTTGTCATCACGCAAGCTCTGTCGACGGCGGTCGACTACTACTGCAATGTCGACGAAGTCGGCAATCGGTCAGGATGTGATACCGGTCGCCGGTTGCGAATTCAAGGCACCGTCGGAGAGGGATCTGTTGTCGTTGCAACTGGAGCGACTCTGTTTGATATCGAGTTCAATGGCGCGACAGTTCAGGTCGAGTACGCCGGTGAACCTGGCGGCATTTTCAAAGAATGCCTGCCGGTCGTTGTCCACGGAGTGTTCGACGAGCCGTCGGGGATGTTCCTCGGAGATCGCGTCGAAGTGAAGCATTCGGAGGACTACGTCGCAGTCAACGATGACCGTTTGCAAGAAGCTGAAGCCGACGCCGCAGCTTGCGACACATCGGCATGAGTGCAGCGCTTGGCAATGCCGGCCTCCTCGTGACGCTTGTGGCTTCCTCGGTAGGAGCGTTAGCGACAGCGGTTGCGATCATCGGTGGAAATCGTCGAGCCCTACGTCAGGCCCCGATCTATGCAGCGATCATCGTCGGGGGTGCAACGCTTGCAGTTATCGCGATGCAGTGGGCCCTGTTTGCGCGGGATTACTCAATCGACTTTGTCCAGCGAGTTGGATCGTCAACTACACCAACGTTGTACAACGTGGCCGCAATGTGGAGTGCGCTTGAGGGCTCGATCCTCCTGTGGGTGATCGTCCTCGCCCTCTTCACTGGCGGGGGTGCCCTACGATTCGTTCGTCGCCGTGACGACGAGCTTGTGGCGTGGGCACTCGTCGTCATGTACGTCGTGATGACGTTTTTCGCTTTGGTGAGCTTTGGCCCAGCTTCTCCATTTGCTCCTGGTGCGACAGTACCGGTTGGTTTCGACGGCCCGGGCCCCAACCCGTTGCTTCAAAATCACGTTCTTGTGCTGTTTCACCCTCCGCTGCTGTACCTCGGTTATGTCGGGTTCACCGTTCCTTTTGCCTTTGCTATTGCTGCACTCATCACCGGTCGAGTTGGTGAGGGCTGGTTACTGGAGACTCGCCGCTGGGCATTGTTTTCGTGGGGATTATTGACCATCGGCATTTTGCTCGGTGGTTGGTGGAGTTACGAGGTGCTTGGTTGGAGTGGGGTCTGGGCATGGGATCCGGTGGAGAATGCGAGCCTTCTTCCTTGGTTGACCGGTACTGCGTACATCCATTCAGTGTTAGTGCAGCAGCGGCGAGGAATGCTCCGCGTCTGGAATCTCAGTTTGCTTGTTGCAACGTTTGCGCTCACCATTCTTGGCACGTTCTTGACCCGCTCAGGGGTCATCAATAGTGTCCACGCGTTTGCGGCTGGGGAGATCGACGGCTATTTGCTCGGGTTCTTCGGCATTGTCGTCGTCATTTCTCTAGGGCTCATTGGGTGGCGCGGAGACGCCCTTCGAGCGCCGGGTCGTATTGATTCGCCGATCTCGCGCGAAGGCGCGTTTCTTGCAAACAATGTGGTGTTTGCCTTGTTCGCATTCATCGTCTTGCTTGGAACGGTGTTCCCTCTTTTGGTCGAGGTTTTTCAAGACCGCCAGACCGTTGTCGGGGCGCCATACTTCGATCGATTGTCGATGCCAATCGGACTGATTCTGTTGTTCTTGATGGCGGTTGCACCCGTGTTGCCGTGGCGCACTGCATCGGCGGGAACATTGCGAGATCGACTGTTTTGGCCCGCATGGTGCGGTGTCGCAGCGCTCGCGGTTGCCGTTGCTGTGGGAGCGGATCGTCTTGCCCCCTTGGTGGCATTCATGCTCGGCGGCTTTGCAGGTGGTGCCGCCGGTCGCCAATTGGTGCTCGCTACCCGCCGCCAAGGGCTGCGGGGCCTTGTCGGCAGGGCTAACGGCGGAATGCTGGTGCACATTGGTGTCATCCTGATTGCGGTTGCACTCGCTGCATCAAATTCGTACACGCATTCAGCAACGCTCACCATTGAACGCGGCGAGCGCGTTGAGTGGGCCGGTCATTCTTTCGAATTCGTTGGAGTGTCGACCGAGGTGACAGCTCGCGCCGACGTGGTGATGGCAGATGTATTGCTTGACGATTCGAAGGTCTATGCGCCGGCTGTGACGACGTACTTGCAGCAAGGAATGACCGTGCCGACACCGAGCGTCCGTTCGGGTTTCACGAGCGATGTGTACCTCACCATTGACGGGAACGACCCTCCGGCAATCGATGCGGATGAGATAGTGCTGCGTGTATTTGTGAAGCCAATGGTGCTCTGGCTGTGGATCGGCGGAGCGGTGATGGCAATCGGAACCGTCCTGTCGGCGTTGCCTTCAAAGCGTTCTCGTCGCCCGACTGATCCAACCTCTGCCCCGATGCCGGAGATGCAGCATGGTTGACATGACCACTTCGTCACGACGCAGAGTTGCTCCATTTATTGCGGGAGCGGTCGCCCTGGTTCTCGCAGTGTTATTCGCTGTGTTAGTGATTGCTGAACCGTCAACCGATACTGCTGAGACGGTGTTGCTCGATAGAGCGGCTCCGGCAGCATCTGGCGAGTTCGATGACGGAACACCATTTGAACTTTCTCGCCGTCGCGGTTCATGGGTGGTGCTCAACTTCTTTACATCGACGTGCATCCCGTGTCGAAATGAACACCCAGAACTCATCAAGTTTGTTGACCAACAGCGCGGGCTTGGAATCGACGGCGCCGAGTTCTACACCATCGTTCAGAACGATGATCCTGAAGACGTTGCTGCATTCTTTGCAGAGTTTGGTGGCGACTGGCCAGTGGTATTCGATGTGGATTACTCGTTTCAAAATGGATTCGGAGTTGCTCAGGTTCCCGAAACGTGGATCATCGATCCGAATGGCATCGTGCGAGGCAGGGTGATCTCTGAGGTGTCTGCCGAGTTCTTGTCGACGAGCATCCAGACGCTAAGGGAGCGTTTATGAGGCGTCTGAAGCGCCTTCGATCTTGGCCATCGTGGGCAGCGATGTTTATTGCTGTTGTCGCACTTCTTGCGGTTGGCTCAACCCGTGACACTGGCCCGTTGAATCCGGGAGATCGCATCGATTCGATTTCTCGACGGGTCGCCTGCCCTGTGTGCGATGGAGAGAGCGTGTTCGAGTCTCGAAACCCAGCATCTGAGGCGATTCGTGCGGAGATCAGGGCATCGGTGTATGACGGGACTTCAACCGATGATGAGATTCTTGCCTCAATTGCGAACTCCTACGGCGGGAAGGTGCTGCTCGTTCCGAGCTCATCTGGTTTCGATGCGTTGATCTGGGCGCTTCCAGCCGCTGGGCTCATGATTGGCTTGGTCGGACTCTGGTTTGCATTCAGAAGATGGCGTGCCGAAGCAGCCGCATTGGGGTTGCCTTCACTCGATGACTACAGCCTTGTCGAGGAGGCGAGGCAACGTCGCAGAGGTCAAGAACATGAGTGAGGATCGTGGAGCGCTTGAAGCAGAGCGGGACTTCCTGCTTTCCTCCCTCGACGATCTCGATCGAGAACTCGAAGCTGGTGACATCTCCGATGAGGATCACGCCGAGTTACGAGATGGTTACGTGGCGCGAACTGCGGAGGTGTTGCGGTTACTCGAAGCAGACCGTGTCGAACCCCTTCACCGTATTCGGCTCGGATGGAAAACGGTTGCTGGCGTTGGCGCTGTCGTGGTGTTACTGGGGGCTGCACTTGCATTCGTACTCGCAAACGCGCTGGGGGAGCGGTTGTCAGGCCAGTCAATGACAGGACTTGATCCGCGAGACACTGTGACCGCCCTGCTTGCAGAGGCTCGGGCAGCGAACTTTGCTGACCCGGCCGGAGCTGCAGATATCTATGCGCTCGTGTTGGTAGAGGACCCAACAAATATCGAGGCGTTGACGTATCGCGGATGGACTCTTGCGCTGGCGGCTCGGCAGAACCCTGATGAAGCGGCGGGTGCTGACCAGTTCGCAGAAGCTGTTGACCTTCTCGTTGAAGCGGTCACGGTCGATCCTTCGTATCCGGATCCTCTTTGCTTCTTGGGAATCATTCAATATCGCTTCGTTGGCGATGGTGAGGCTGCTCGACCGTTTGTTGCTGCTTGCCTTGCAGCGAATCCGCCGGCGGAGGTGAAAGATCTTGTTCAGAATCTTGCAGACGAATTAGGTGTGGGCAGCTAGTCCTTTTTTGATCCGCGTTGAGGCGGTGGCCATGCCTTCGCTTTTGAAAGGTGCCCACGTTTTGAACGTTTGATCACCCACACCGAGGCTTTCCGCCAATCGGCTTGTGAGGTGATTTCCATTCCTCGACGCTCGAGGGCAGCGATCGTGGCGGGGGTGATGTCGCCATGGCTGCACAAGACAGCATGATCTGGCACCTCTGCGAGGAGTTCCAACACAGGTTCAAACGGCTCGTATTCGCAGATGCGCGGCTCGATCGTTATCTCAAGGTCGACGAGGTCTGCAAGCGGCTCGAGAGTTTGTACGCACCGTACGTAGGGGCTCGAGAGCAAAACGCTGGGGTCGTGTTTGAGCAGTCGCTTTGCAAGTGCATGAGATTGTGTCCAGCCGGTCTTTGAAAGGGGCCGATCGACATCGTCGCCGGCCCAGACGCGTCGTTCGCCGGCCTTGGCATGTCGAACAAGGTAGATCGCCATCTCACATAATTCCGCGGGATTTGAGCAGCTCTTGGTGACGGCGAGTCAGCTGACGAGCGATCATCACAAACAGCGCCGCCGACGCGATGCTTGCAAACGCAGAACCCCAAATGATGAAGCGCTGATTAATTGCCGTCTCGGCCATCGCTGACGCACCAGAACCGACAAGCGGCGATTGATCGAGCCACTGACGCACAGCAAGCCCGGTCGGTGCGACACCAAACGCAATGAACCACCCGGTGATGAGAGGGCTGGATGGAGCGTCTTTCCACGAGTTATGTTCGCTGTCAGTCGCTTTCCATAGTTCTCGGAACATGAGATATGGGATGACGTAGAGAATGAGCGGGGGAACGAACCAACCACCGATCGCCCACGCCGGCCTCCATGTTGCGACACGGCCAAGTTGTTCGTGATGTGACGCGAGCCTGCGCATCCAGATGATGACGCTGATACCAGCACCAAGTTGCGTGAGTGTTTGTGCGAGTTGCAGTGTCAGGCCAGGACCGTAGGAAGCAACAAATTCAGTTTCGGAAATTGCTCCCGCCAGAAATGATCGGGCATCGTCAAGCGCAAGTTCGTTGAGGAGAGCGAAGAGAAGCCCGAGTCCTGCAGTGATCGGGATAAGGACGGAGATCGTAGTGAGAAGTCCGTTCAGTGGTTTCGTTGCAACTTCGTATCCAACGAGGCCGGAGGGTGGTGGCGGCGGAAGAGGGGTTGACCCTTCGGTCGCTTCGTCCATACCCGCAAACTATCGGAGCCTGCTATTTAGCTCCACCCGAGTTCGTCAAGGCGATCATCATCTATTCCTGCGGCGTGGGCCAACTCGTGAATCACGGTGATCGCGACTTCATTCACCAGTTCGTCTTCATTTTCAACCGCTGCACATAACGCATGGTGGAAGATAGTGACAATCGAAGGGCTTTCTAATTCAGTGCGCTCGGTGATGGGGACACCATCGAACAGGCCGAGAAGGTCGGGTTCGTCGGCCGCACGGTCTTCGATAACGATCGCAACATTGTCGAGGACGGGAGCGAACTCATCTGGAATGAGATCGATTGCGTCTCGAACAAGGCGTTCGAATCGATAGCGAGGGATCGGCTCCACCGAACTTCTTATTCGACGATTCGTAGCTCGGGGCTGAAGACCTTACGGGGACGCAGATCAACGGCGATTCGCTCCGCAATAGTCATGAATGCTTGAGCAACCTCTGAGTCATGGTCGACAGCTGTAATTGGGTGGCCATCGTCCCCACCTTCTCGAAGAGCGGGAACGAGCGGTAACTGCCCGAGAAGTGGAACATCAAGTTCTTCAGAAAGCGCTTGACCGCCACCGGCGCCGAAGAGTTCGTAACGCTTGCCGTCATCGCCGGTGAACCACGACATGTTCTCGATGACGCCACGCACCGGCAAATTGACCTTTTCTGCCATCGCAGCAGACAGGCGCGCCACCTTCTGAGCAGCTGGCTGAGGTGTGGTCACCACGAACACCTCACCGCGTGGAAGGTATTGGCTCAGGCTGAGCGCAATGTCGCCAGTGCCCGGAGGCATGTCGATGAGGAGAAAATCTGGTTCGTCCCAGAACACATCGGTTAGGAATTGTTCAAGTGCCTTGTGCAACATCGGGCCACGCCAGATGACTGCCTCGCCGTCGGGGACGAAGTAGCCCATTGAGATGCAGCGGACTCCCCATTGCTCCGGAGGAAGAATCATTTCATCGACAACTGTCGGCTGGCGATCAGTACCCAACATGCGAGGAATGGAAAAACCGTAAATATCGGCGTCGACAACGCCAACCGTGTGACCAAGCCGAGCGAGAGCAACGGCGAGGTTGGTCGTCACGCTTGATTTACCGACTCCACCCTTACCTGAGGAGATGAGGAGAGGGCGCGTCTTTGATCCTGGCTCTGAGAATGGAATCGCCCGTCCTTCTGCATGGCCATGAGCTTGGTTCTGTCCAGCTGTTCCTGCCGGGCTCCCATGAAGAAGTTCTCGAACAGCTGCTCGTTCTTCGTCGGTCATGACGGTGAATTCGAGTGCAACTCCGGTCACTCCAGGAAGTGTCTCCACAGCTCCGGCAACTCGATTTTGGATCTCGTTTCGCAACGGACAACCAGCAATTGTGAGCGCAACAAGAATGTCGGCCGTTCCGTCGGCACGAAGTTCCGCACGCTTTACCATGCCGAGGTCGACGATTGAGCGATGAAGTTCGGGGTCTTCGACGGGGCGAAGCGCTTCGACGAGTTGTTCGTTCGACGTTGTCATGAACTCCATTGTGGCGAGCCTCGGTGGGGTTTGCACGACGGCGGTAGTGGAAATTCCACCTAAGATTTGGGTTGTGGCATCAAAAGGTTCCTCAACTGCGTCGTTTAGTGCGACCGTGTCGGCGATTACCGACGCGTTTGGAGACCCGACACGACGGAGGGTGTACCTCTTTGCCCGAGATGCTGCAGATGCCAGTGGTGTCACGACCTCCGAAGTTGCGGCAGAAGTTGGGGTTCATCCGAACGTTGCGCGCCACCACTTAGAGAAACTCGCCGCTGGCGGTTACCTCGAGGTTCATAGTGGTCGAGGTGGGTCAGGAGCGGCAGGTCGTCCATCGAAGCGGTATGTCGCTGTCGATGATGTGGTGACCGAGTTCCCGGTTCGAAGCGACGACCTCGTGCTTTCCTTGCTTGGCCGCGCGTTGACGAAATTGCCACGTGACGAAGCTGAGATTCTCGCTGAAGAGGTGGGGGCCGAATACGGTCGCGCGATGGCCGAGGGCCTCACCGGAGAAACGATTGATCGAGGCCAGAAATCGCTCCGTGCCGCAATGCGTTCGGTTGCTGATGCTCTGACTGCGCACGGGTTCGCAGCGCATGCCGACAACCGATCGAATCAGCTTCGGATCATCAACGACCATTGCCCGTTCGGTGATATCGCTACTGAGCATCCGGTGATCTGTGCTGTCGACCGCGGAATGGTGAGAGGGATGCTCGCAGCTCTGTACGGCGAGAGTATTGGCCAAGTGACAACAGAAGCGTCACTTGCCTTTGGTGACACGTTCTGCTCAACAACGCTTTGAGTCCTTGCGGTAGAGCCGCCGTTCTCGGTCTGATTCCCGCCACAATGGAGTTGCGATGCCGAACGAACGCACACTTGTAGAGACGCCGTTAACTGATCCGATTGCGTTGTTATCGGCGCGTCTCGCCCCATGGCTGTCGCAACGTGCGGGAGGAGAGGTCGTCGATCCTGTCGTTCGGCCAAGTGATCGAGCTGACGCACAAATCAACGGGGCACTTCCGCTTGCAAAGCAGCTCGGCTGCAACCCGAGAGATCTCGCAACCGAGATTGTTGAGTCGGGTGAACTTGCTGACATGTGCTCAGCGATTGAGGTCGCAGGCCCGGGATTCATCAACGTCACATTTTCGAACGACATGATCAACACCTTGCTTACTGAGGTGGCAAATGATGAGCGGCTAGGACTTCGGCAGGCATCTGAGACTCAAACCGTCGTCATTGATTACTCAGCACCGAACGTCGCAAAGGAAATGCACGTTGGTCACCTTCGATCTACCGTCATCGGTGACGCATTAGTTCGGATGTATACCGCAGCCGGACATCGTGTCATTCGTGAGAATCACATCGGCGACTGGGGTCGGCCATTCGGAATGCTCATCGAGCACCTTCTCGACCTCGGTGAGGAAGTCGCAGCATCGGGGCTCGGCCAGGGTGACCTCGACGGGTTTTACAAGGCGGCGAACGCAAAGTTCAATGAGTCAGCAGAATTTCAGGATCGCTCTCGACAGCGGGTTGTGTTGTTGCAGAGCGGTGACGCAGAAACGCACGTGCTGTGGAACCGCCTCGTCGCAATGTCAACCGAGTACTTCAACACCGTGTATCGACAACTCGGTGTGCTCCTCGTTGACGATGATCTGATGGGCGAAAGCAGGTATCAGCCGCTCATGCCGAGCACGCTCGAGCGTCTTGAAGGTTCTGGGCTGATGTCAGAAAGTGATGGAGCAAAGGTTGTCTTCCCACCAGGTTTCACCAACCGTGACGGCGACCCCCTTCCGCTTATCGTGCAAGCGCGAACAGGCGGCTTTAACTACGCAACTAGCGATCTCGCATGTGTCATTGATCGTGTCGAACGGCTGAACGCCGACCTCATGCTGTATGTCATCGGTGCGCCACAACAGCAGCATCTCGAGATGGTATTTGCTGTTGCAAAGATGGCCGGCTGGATGCCAGATGGTGTGTCTGCTGTTCACGTTGCCTTTGGGAATGTGCTCGGCGACGACAAGAAGATGCTGCGTAGCCGGAGCGGGGAGTCAGTAAAGCTTGTCGACTTGCTGTCGGAGGCGATCGATCGTGCATCGGCGGCAGTTGAAGAGAAGAATCCGGGACTCTCTGATGCAGAGCGAGCTGCTGTCGCGCAAATGATTGGCATCGGAGCAGTGAAATATGCCGACCTGTCGACTGATCGTGTCCGTGATTACGTCTTCAATTGGGACCGGATGCTCGCGTTTGATGGCAATACCTCGCCTTACCTTCAATACGCCCATGCTCGGATTCGTTCGATCTTCCGACGTGCAGCTGAAGAGCAGGTTTCTGTTGGCAGCATCGTGGTTGAAGAGCCTGCCGAGCGGGCACTCGGGCTTCAACTGCTAGCATATCCGGCCGCTCTTGCTGATGCGATTGGGTCAAACGCTCCGCACCGTCTGTGCACATATCTTTTTGAACTCGCCCAACTCTTCACCACGTTTTACGAGCATTGCGCCGTGATGAAGTCTGAGGGCGATATCCGCGGCTCGCGGCTTGCGCTCTGCGACCTCACGGCGCGAACGCTGTCAGCTGGGCTCGAACTCCTCGGCATTGAGGCCCCGGAGCAGATGTGAACCCGCTTCCACGAAACCTTCTACCCGATAATGCTGCAGTGGCCGATGATGGCTCGCTCATCATCGGTGGTGTGAGTGTTGCTGACCTTGCAGCAGAGTTTGGTACGCCGCTGTTCGTGTACGACGAGGATCACTTGAGAGATCGCTGCCGTCAGGCGGTAGCCGCGTTCGGCCACCAATCTGCCGTCTACGCGACGAAGGCATTTCTGTGTCGGGCGATGGCTGATCTCGCCTATTCCGAAGGAATGATGCTCGACGTCGCGTCCGGTGGAGAGCTTCATGTTGCCCTCTCCGCAGGCGTTCCCGCGTCGGCTTGTGTCCTGCATGGCAACAACAAGAGCGTGTTCGAACTCGAAATGGCGATTGATGCAGGAGTTCATGCGATTGTCGTCGACTCATTTGATGAGATCGACCGCCTCGAGCGCCTTGGTGCACAGCCGGGTGTCACTGTTCCGTCGGTATTGCTTCGCATTACCCCGGGGGTGTCAGCGCATACCCATGAATTCATTTCCACCGGCCAGAACGATTCAAAGTTTGGTTTCAACCTAGAAAATGGTGACGCCGCCCGAGCCGTTGACCGAGTGAGAACGTCGTCGGTGTTGAACCTCATCGGTGTTCATTGCCACATCGGATCGAATGTCTTCGACGCGGCGAGTTTTGCGAAGGCTGCGCAGGTGATGGCCGAGTTCTCGATTCCGCTTGACTTACCTGAACTTGTCCTTGGCGGGGGGCTTGGCGTCCCATATGTGGCAGGGGAGGAGGCGCCCACTATTTCGACGTGGGGATCGGTGCTCCTCGATGCGTGCGAAGCACTCGGGGTTCGGTCGCGAGTATCGGTCGAGCCGGGCCGGGCGATCGCGGCGGCAGCGGCGATCACCGTGTACACGGTGGGTACGGTGAAAGACATTCCAGGAGTTCGGCGGTATGTCTCGGTTGATGGGGGAATGAGTGACAACCCTCGACCTG
Source organism: bacterium (assembly GCA_029978815.1). Lineage (GTDB taxonomy): Bacteria > Actinomycetota > Acidimicrobiia > Acidimicrobiales > Ilumatobacteraceae > Casp-actino5. The sequence continues at coordinate 4,770 of JAPOIQ010000003.1, read as the reverse complement.
TGCTGTACGGGTCTGGCTACGAAGCAGCCCTCGTTCGTGACCCATTTGCTGATCGTTCGGTTGCGGCGAGGGTGGTTGGAAAGCACTGCGAAAGTGGTGACGTCCTTGTTGCCGACGCTCGTCTTCCCGAGGACCTTGAAGTCGGTGATTTGCTGTTCACCCCGGTTACCGGTGCATACGGTCATTCGATGGGTTCGAATTACAACAAGGTTGTACGACCAGCAGTTGTATTTGTCCGCAATGGCGATGCTCGACTCGTCGTTCGGCGCGAAACCTATGACGACCTGTTGGCGACCGACGTGTTTGAAGCGGGCAACTAGAGCGTTAACGCGACGAGTTTGAACGTGCCTCGAGATATCGCTGAGAGGCAGCCCGAGACTCTTCATCATGAAGTGCAACGACCAATGTGTCGGCATCGTTGGCGTTTCGACCCGTTCCCGCAATTTCCTCCATGACGGCATTGACCTGAGTTTTTGTGGCAAGCAGCGAGAACGTCGGCTTCGACGCAAGAGAATCAGCGAACGATTGCGCCTCGGAGATGAGGTCAACATCTGCAACAACCCTATTGATGAATCGGAGTTGGAGTGCTTCTTCGGCTGAAAATGGTCGACAGGACAGAATGAGCTCTTTCGCAACGGCCGGGCCTACCTCTCGGACGAGTCGCGGCACGCCTCCCCACGCAAGTGGGATGCCAAGGTCGACTTCGGGGATCGAGAAGCGAGTGCCTTGGGCAGCAATGCGGAGATCACATGCCGACGTGAGCACGACCCCGCCACCTACACAGTGACCATGAACTGCGGCGATGGTGAGTTGTCGCATGTTTGTGACGGTGTCTGCCATGGTGCGGCCAAGTTCGGCCCCAGCCCTCGGATTGGAGCCGCCGTAGACGGTCGTGAAGTCATTTAGGTCGAATCCGGCCGTGAATGCTCGGCCTTCGCCACGCAGCACCACCACTTTGATGTCGTGCTGGTCTGAGATCCAGTCACAGAGTTCGATGATCTCCGTCATGAGCGCGACGGAGAGGGCGTTGAGCCGCTCGGGTCGGTTTAGCACGATGTTTCCAACCGATGCGCCTTTGGTGTGCTCCCAACGAATGTGTTCCAGTGCGGGCTGTTCGCGTTTCGCCATCAAACCATCGAAGCATGCGGCTGATTGGTGTGGCGTGTCGGGGCTGGTGCGAGCCCTCGCGGATAGCCTCTTGAGAGTGACAGAACAAGCAGTTTCTCCGGCCGCTCGACAGGTTCGAGTCGGATTGCTCGGCTGCGGCAATGTTGGCGGGGCATTGGTGCCGCTCTTGCGCGCTCAGCGAGATTCGATTGCTGCGCGAACTGGCTTGGATCTCTCAGTGAGATCGGTGGCCGTTCGCAACATGTCACGAGACCGCGGTGTTGACCTTGGCGACGCCCAACTCACCAACGACGCTATGGCCGTTGTGTCCGATCCGGATATCGATGTCATCGTCGAGGTGATCGGCGGTATCGAGCCTGCTCGCGAACTCATCATTGCCGCTCTTTCAGCAGGAAAGCCAGTGATCACCGGCAACAAAGAACTCCTTGCTAACCACGGAGCCGAATTATTCGAACTTGCGGATTCGAACGGGGTTGACCTTCTGTTCGAAGCGGCGGTTGCTGGTGGTATCCCTCTTATTCGCCCGTTGCGGGAGAGTCTTCGGGGCGAACCTGTGTCGAGGGTGATGGGCATTCTCAACGGCACGACGAACTACATCTTGTCGAAAATGACAAACGAGGGTGCCGACTATGCCGACGCGCTTTCTGAGGCTCAACGACTCGGGTATGCCGAGCGTGACCCAACGGCAGATGTTGAAGGCTTTGACGCTGGGGCGAAGGCGGCGATTATTGCGAGCATTGCGTTTGGCGTAAAGGTCGTTGCTGGAGATGTGTATCACGAGGGCATTAGCAACATCACCGCTAGCGATATCGCGATCGCAGGCAGGCTCGGCTACGTCGTCAAACTTCTTGGGATCGCTGAGCAGGAGCGTGAAACGGGTGAGGTTGCGGTGCGGGTGCACCCGGCGATGGTGCCAAATGAGCATCCGCTCGCATCTGTTCGCGACTCGTATAACGCGGTGTTCGTCGAAGGTGATGCCGTTGGGTCATTGATGTTCTATGGCCGCGGCGCCGGTGGTGGACCAACTGCAAGTGCGGTACTTGGCGATCTTATTGACGCCGCTGTCAACCTCAGCCAAGGCACTCACGGATCGCTTGGGGTGTTCCAGCGGGCCCGAGTTCGGCCAATTGATGCAACGAGCGCTGAATATCTCCTCGCTCTTGACGTGCTTGACCAACCCGGCGTCTTGCACAGCGTGACTGGTGTCTTTGCCCAGCATGGTGTCAGCATCCGTGCTGCTGAACAGGAGGGTGCTGGAGAAGAAGCACGCCTTGTTTTCATCACTCACGAAGCTGTTGAGTCCTCTGTTCAGGCAACTGTCCGACAACTGCGTGAACTTGATGTCGTTCGTCGAATTGGTGGCCTCATCAGAGTGATTGGGGGGTAGGTGAACTACATCTCGACGCGCGGAAACGCTCCTGAACTGAGCTTTTCAGACGTTCTCCTCACAGGACTTGCATCAGATGGTGGTCTGTATGTGCCAACCAATTGGCCCACATTGCCCCCGCTCGGAAATGACTATGCGGAAACCGCTACGTCGATCATGTCGGCGTACATCGGTGATGACATCCCTCATGATGTGCTTGCGCGCCTTGTGAGTGATGCATATGCAACGTTTCGGCACCCGGCGATAGCACCGCTCGTGCAGATTGATGATGATCTATGGATCCAAGAGCTCTTCCACGGGCCAACGCTTGCGTTCAAAGACCTTGCGTTGCAGGTCGTTGGACGATTGTTCGACCATGTTCTTGCTGAGCGAAACGAGCGGGTGACGATTGTTGGAGCAACGAGTGGCGATACAGGGTCTGCTGCGATTGATGCGGTGAAGGCCTGCGACAACGTCGACATTGTCATCTTGTATCCCCACGGCCGGACAAGCGAGGTGCAACGACGTCAGATGACGACGGTCGACTCTTCGAATGTTCACGCGGTTGCAATCGACGGCACCTTTGACGATTGTCAGGATCTCGTGAAAGCGATGTTTGCCGATGAGCAGCTTCGACGCGACTGCAACTTGTCTGCGGTGAACTCAATCAACTGGGCACGAGTGATGGCTCAGATTGTGTACTACGTGACGGCGTCTCAGTCGCTCGCAGGGTCTTCGACCTTCTGTGTCCCGACAGGAAACTTTGGCAATGTCCTAGCCGGTTGGATTGCGCGATCGGCAGGGGCATCAATTGACCATCTTCTCATTGCGTCGAATGCGAACGACATCCTTTCTCGTTTCGTCAATGATCGAGATATGTCAGCCGCAGCAGTAGTGCCGACGCTGAGTCCGAGTATGGACATCCAGGTGTCATCAAACTTTGAGCGTCTGCTCTTTGAGATGAATGACCGAGACGGTGGTCTTACCGCAGAGCAGCTGCAGCGTTTTCGGTCGACCGGCAAGCTCGAAGTCGAAGAGGATGGATTTCACCAATGGATTTCATCGACGTTCTCGGCAGAACGTGTCGATGATGAGCAGACGCTTTCCGAGATCGGAAGGGTTTATCGCGAGACCGGAATGCTCATCGACCCTCACACCGCAACCGGGACAGCGGCAGCTCGAAGGCAGGCTCGAGAGGGTGCAACAGTCTGTTTATCGACTGCACATCCCGCCAAGTTCCCTGATGCGGTTGAACGGGCAACTGGGATCCGACCTGAGTTACCTTCGGCACTTGGCGATCTGATGGAACGGCCTGAGCACATCACGCAACTTTCGTCGGATCTCGCTGATGTTTCTGCGTTTGTTCGGCAGGTTTCTCGAGTCGGAAGATGATTGCTGTCTGCACGCTGGGGTGATACAGTTTGCGGAGTTAGCGCGATCGCTCTAACTAATCGATATCAGAAATACTGATTCGTCCCACGTAGCCGCTGGTGTGCAGGGCTGTCCCCGCTGAAGATGAGAGTTGATTCTTCTTCGCAACACCACACCCCGTTTCCATCGGTAACACGTGAAGCAATATTCCGCCTCTTGGCGAAGAGAAGGTGAACGTGGCTGCTCAAGCTCTCGAACAATCAGTCCTCGAAACGAAAGACAAGGAACAGCTTCTTGCGATTTCGAAGGCGCTTGGTGTCAAAGTAACTGCGCGCTCGAAAAAGGCCGAAATTATTGACGCAATACTTGCAACCACTGGTGGCTCAGCCAGTGGAGGCACAAGTAGCGGCGCGTCGGCATCGACGAGCGATATTCCTGCGAAGCCAGCTCGAGCTGAGAAGTCGGTCAAGCCAGCCCCCTCGGAAGCACCTGAATCATCTGATACGTCAAACGATTCTGCTACTCCGGGCGACGGCGAGGAGCCACCAGCAGAATGGGAGCTCGAGTTCTCTGCTGAGCCAGCCGAGGACGTTGGCAAGGACGGCTCGTCGAATAGTGATGGAAGATCGCGTGACGGCCAGCAGCGTGATGGCGGTCAACGCCAGCAACGCAACGGTCAACGCGATGGGCAGCGTGATGGCGGTCAACGCCAAGAAGGCCCGCGTGATGCAGATGGTGAAAGCCGAAATCGCCGTCGTCGACGCCGCCGTAAAGGAGGCCGCCCCGATGATGGCCCGCAGGGTGAAGATCACGAATTCTTCGATGACGATGACACGCCGGTAAGTAACGAACCAGTTCCGGTCGACGGGTATCTCGACATGCGAGACGAGGGCTACGGCTTTGTT
>JAPOIQ010000148.1 GCA_029978815.1 bacterium | reverse complement strand
GAAACACCGTAGGACGTTTGGCAAAATTCCACGATCTCTTCTTCACTTCCTGGCTCTTGGCCACCGAAATCATTCGCAGGAAACCCGCATACCGAGAGACCACGGTCTCCGTGAGACTGTTGGAGAGCTTCAAGCGATTCGTATTGGTACGTCTGACCGCATTTTGAGGCGACGTTGACGACAAGAAGTACCTCTGCATCGATTGCGCCGAGGGTTGTCTCTTCACCAGTGATTGTGTTGACAGGAATGTTTCTAAGTGTGCTCACGGCTAAAGAAACGTAGCAGCCGTTCGAAGTATTCCGGCACTTTCGAACTCTTGAGGAAATACAAACGGCGATGTATTTAGAGAGTTGTAGTGCTACCCCCTGCAGACCACACAGAATTCGCCGCCGTCAGGGTCAGTCATCACTGTTGCTCGCATACCCATGTGGCCAGAACCTTCTGCGGGAACAAGCACCGTTGCGCCAAGTTCGACAAGTGCAGCAACCGATTCGGCATCATCGGAGACAAAGAGATCAATGTGCAAGCGGTGCTTTGCGGTCTTGCCCTCAGGTACCCGCTGAATTGTGAGATGGTTCAGGGGCCGGCCTGCGGGGCTGTCCGACAGTGTGATGTACGGATTGCCGTCTCCTTCTCGGCGACGAAACCCAAGGGCGGCTTGCCAGAAGTTGGCGGTGCGATCAGGGTCATTTGAGTCGAGGGTGACGCCGACCGCTCGTAACTGGTGATGCTGAGTATCCATTCTTCAACGGTACTTCTTCAGGAAGCACCGTTGAAGAACAGATGTTTCAGGGTTTAGTCGGCCTCAGCCATCCGTTTGGCAACCTGGGCCTGAAGATCACCGACCGGCTGAATTCTTGCGCTACCCGACGCAAGAATCGGGCGTAGACCTTCGACAAGATCGTCGTAACTGTCAGTTTCGACAACAAAGAAGAAGTCGTGGCCCGGTGGGTCAACCCACGCGCCGATAACGGTTACCCCGTATTCATTCAGAGCAGGTAAGACCGATCCAAACGTTGCCCCAACAGATTCAGGGCTGTTGGCCGGGCATGTGTTCTCGTCGTGGTGATGGTGAATATGAAAGATCATCAGATGCCCGTCGGTTCGTGATACGTGATCTCTAACTCAATTCCATTTGATGAGAGGAAATCGGCAAGGCCGGTTTCTACTCGCCAGCCCACGTACGCCTGATGATGCTCAACTGATTCCCACTCTTCGTACAGAATTACGTCATCGCTGTCGTTACTCAGCAGCGTCTCAATTCGCATTGCACCGTTGTAGGCGCGGGTGACTGAGAGCCCGTCCTCACCCGACAAAAAGTCAGTGAGAGCAGCTTTTCCCTCCGAATTGCATCGAAATGTTGCGATTGCTATTGCCGACATGTCGATCCCTTAACTCGTCATCAGTTTCATCATGTCCTCAGTGGACACGAACGGCCCCGAGGATTCGACCTCAAACAACTGCTCAGCTGCAAGTCGAGCGATGACCCGAGTTGATGACTCAACGTCTGGATAGGTGTTGACATTGACAAACTTGCCAATTCCCGCTGCGAAACCCCCGACGAGAGTCTCGGCATTGCCTTCGCCAAGAATTTCAAACTGTCGGGTGATGAGAGCGTTCCACTCATCGGAACCCATGGCAACTCCGTCATAGGCACGACCAGGTCGTCCAATGGAAAATGATGTGTAACTCACTATGTGCTCCTATCTGTAGATGGTGATGATCTGAATAACTGCGAGAGCTGCCGTAAAGATGGCATTCGTCGCCCGGTAAAACTGGAACTGCGCCGGGTTCTTGGTCGCCTCACCAATAGGCGTCCCCTCCATGCTCTGCGGCATTGACTTATTCAGCATGATGAATGACTGCTGTGAAGCATCGAAAGAGAGGATGCCGAACACCGCAATGCCGATCGCTGCGATGGTCAGCAACAAGTTGACATCGTCGCCTCGCCCAAACACAATCGTCGCAGTAAGAGCAGAAAACGTGATGAAGTATGCAAGTTGCGACGACCGAAGTCGATCAGAGATTTGCCTTCCAAGTTCTAAATATGTTGATTCGTTCATGTGTGATCTTCTTTCGTTAGGTGTGGTGTTTACAGAGTGACTTCGGCAAGAACGTCGAGGTCGGTGAATTGAACATCACCAACCTTTGCTGAGAACTCAGCTGCAGCGTTCTGCGTGATGTCAAGGTTGTTGTTGAGTTCAGCTTCTTCAACAGAGTTGAAGAAGACAATCTGGATGATTTTGCCTGGCCGGTTCCGATCAGCGCAGACGAGGGCGCGGCGGGCATACGAGACACCCTTACCCTCCTCTGCGTACTTGTTCATCAACTCAACCGCTTCGGCGGAGTCCATGTCGAACTCCATAATTTGGGCGTATGTCATAGTCGTCGCTGACTCAGAGCATGTTGCGGCCGATGACACGGCCAAGCACCTGGGCGCCTGAATCGGTCATGATCTGCATCGTCTTCGGGTCGGCAAACATCTTGTTCGATGCCGCCAAGAGATCGTCAAGCGAATCTGTCCATGTGACAGCGGTTCCATTGAACGGTGCCGGGCCAGCAGCAATTGAGGTCAGCCATGTCAGACCGTTCGCGCCGTCTTGCATATGTGACCAGTTGTGATCCATGTTGCCTTCCATGGTTGCGTCATCGAGAGGACGACCCGCCATGTAGAGGATCGTGCAGTACTGGCCACGACGCTCGCCGCGCTCAGACTGCACACGGAAGAGAATCCGGCGATTGATTTGAACCTGCGTGTCTTGCATCATTCCAACCAGTTGGTCGTCGTGATAGAAGCCTGCTTGGCCCGCCATTGCTGCATCGACTGAGTCGTACTCGAAGCCAATCACCACCATGCCAGCCATCTCGCCACCCATGACGATTTCGGTTGCGGAATATGACCGAACTCCGAGCTTTTCGAGGTTGCCACCTACCCAAGTTTGACTTGCCTCAGAGAAGGCCTTTTTGTCGCCAACCTGGGCTAACACCGAATACAAATAAGTCATTTCTGACCCCCCATATAAATGTTGAGAGAATCTCTCTCAAAATCGACCGTAACACGGCTGTCAAAAGTGGAAAAGAGACGGGAGCCGAACTTTTTGTTAACTCAAAGTAAACGATCTTCTTTCACCGACTTCAGTGGTCGCTGAACTGCGTTCCAGTTGGATGCACTGCGGTCGCTGAGAATCGTGGCAACTCGCCTAATGTCGATCTGTGACTGAAACCCCCGAACTGGAGCTTCCTCGTCGAGGGAAAGTCATCATCACCATCGCAGTTGTCATGTCAGCAACATGTGTGGCGCAGTCATTCGGACGCTTCACATGGGGAGTTGCTCTCCCTGGAGCAAGAGACGAACTTCTTGATGGCTCAAACACGCTCGCCGGGTTTTTCGGCACCGTAAATGTCACCGCCTACCTGCTCGGGACATTACTTGTGTCATGGGCATCGTCGAAGATGACCTTGGTGCAACTCGTCAGGTTTGGGCTCACGATTTCAACGGTGTCACTCGGCGCTGCCGCATTCTCCAACTCCGCAGCCGTTCTCGGGGTAGCGCTGTTCTTCATGGGGCTTGGAGGAGCGATCATCTGGATCCCAGCACCCGCGATTGGCGCGAGAGTGTTCCCGCCTGAGCGTGCTGGCATTGCTGTCGGCCTCGCCGGGTCAGGTATCGGCTTCGGCATCGTCTTTGCCGGCCAACTCGCGTCATGGCTGGGGCGAACTCGAGAGGCGGTTGATGTCTGGCAACTTGTCTACAAAATCGAGTTCTCCATCGCGGTGGTCGTGCTCGCTGGAACCCTTCTTTTCCTGAAATCCCAAGGGCAACGACCCGCAGCAGCAGGAGGGTTCGGAGGATTTGGCGCACTTCGAACGGTTCGAGCGTGGGTGCCAACCACAGTGGCGTACACGGCCTACGGCTTTGCCTACATTTTGGTGATCGCCTTCCTCGTTGCGCGCTTGAAAGACGACTCGGGATTCTCGCCCTCTGAAGCCGCACTGATGTTCTCGCTTGTTGGAATCGCCGCAGCATTCGGCGGTGTCTCCCTTGGTGCACTCTCAGATCGCATTGGTCGCCGAATCACGTTGATGGGTGCGTTCACGTTGTACGCAGCCTGCGGGTTGCTTGCCTTGACAGGGCAACAGCCAATTGTCGCTATCGCATCCCTCGGTATTGGCCTTGCATTCTCCGGGGGTCCGGCTCTCATCACCGGGCACATCGTGGCCCACACCGATAGCAGTACCTACGGCCCGGCATTCGCTGCAGCAACACTCTCGTTCGGCATCGCTCAAATGATCTCACCACAGATTGGTGGTCTCATCGCCGACACAACCGGCAGCTTCACACTGGTGTTTGTGCTGTCAGCCACAATCTCAATGGTGGGTGCGGCAGCAGCAAGCCGACTTCCCCGACATGGCACCTAGAGCGAGTGCGCTGCTGGGCGCTCGTTGGCAGGTGGAGTCAGATGCTTCGGTCGGCACTTGACCAATACTGAGCCCGAATGACTTTCTTATCGGGCTTTCCAACGGCAGTGAGAGGAAGAGCGTCAACAAACTCGATGGTCTTTGGCGTGTAGATCGCACCCTTACGATCACGAACCAGTGCCCGCAATTCTTCAGGATCGCATTGAGT
>JAPOIQ010000280.1 GCA_029978815.1 bacterium | reverse complement strand
GTGGTCGATCGCTCATCAAGGAGTTAACGACGAACGGTCGTACCGTCGCGAGTTGTCTCTACCTGCCAGCCCGCATCTTGAAGTTCGGCACGAATCGAGTCCGCAACGTCAAAATCTTTCGCTGCCCGAGCGGCATCAAGTGCCGCTGCCTGTGCAAGAACCTCGGCCGGAACTGTTTCTTGCTCGATGAGCCGTAAACCGACAGCGCGGCAGATTTCTCGAACCGCACTCGATAGACGTGCTGCTGTGTCTGCGTCACCATTGTCGAGCGCGGTGTTCGCCTGACGCATCGTGTCAAACAACAATGCCATCGCTTTTGGCGTGTCGAGGTCATCATCCATTGCTGCCCGGAATGCATCAAGAGTCGCCCCATCAGTATCTGTCTCGTCAAGTGCCGCCGTACGCGCAATGAAGCTGTCGAGCCCAGCAATCGACCGGCCGGCCGCCTCAAGGCCGTCGCCAGAAATTCCCACCGGGCTTCTGTAATGAGACTGCAGCAACACCATCCGATACACACGAGAGTCATAGGCCTCGATGAGATCGAGCAGGTTCGACACGTTGCCAACTGACTTTGCCATCTTTTCGCCCTCAGCATCGACGACGAATCCGTTGTGCATCCAGTGACGAGCAAACTCACGTCCTAGAGCCACCGCCTGAGCGCGCTCATTCTCGTGATGTGGGAAACGAAGGTCTTGACCCCCGCAATGCAAGTCAAACCCATCACCAAGCAGCCCAAGGCTCATCACCACGCATTCGCTATGCCACCCTGGACGCCCCGCCCCCCACGGAGACTCCCACGCTGGTTCGCCTGGCTTCGCAAGCTTCCAAAGCGCGAAATCAGCCGGGTGCCGCTTCTCTCCCGCACCAACGACCTCACGATCTCCACCGCCAGCGATCATGTCGTCAAGGGACTGGTATGCGAGTAGCCCGTAATCCTCAACCGACTCAACAGAGAGATACACCCCATCAGAGGTCGCATACGCCGCACCCGACGCCTCAAGCGTTGAAATCATCTCGACCATCTCATCAACCCATTCCGTGGCGTGAGGAACATCTGTGGGCCGAAGCACATCAATGCCCTCCATCGCCCGAAACCAGATGTCCTCGCACTTCGTGGTGATGTCAGACCACTCACGGCCCTCGCGTTCAGCCCGGGCGATGATTTTGTCATCGATATCGGTGATGTTTGACACGAGCCGCACTTCAATGCCTGTCCATTCGAGATAGCGGCGAAGAATGTCGTACACCAGTGTTGCTCGGCCGTGACCGAGGTGTGGTGGCCCGTACACCGTCGGACCGCACAAATACATGCTGAGTCGCCCTGGTTCTCGCATGGCAAGCTCTCGAACCTGTCTTGTCGCCGTGTCATAAAGGTGCAGCACCAGTCCGAGGTTATTGCCGACGGCCTAGCCTTGATACTCATGGCGAACGTCCCGGAGAAACCAACCCTCGACGGAATTGAACAACAGTGGTCCTCGGTATGGGATCAAGAGGCCATTTACTCCTTCGACCGGACGGCAACTCGCGACAAAGTTTTTTCGATTGACACACCGCCACCGACGGTCTCAGGCTCACTTCACATGGGTCACGTGTTCTCGTATACCCACACCGATGCAATCGCCCGATTCCACCGAATGAACGGAAAATCGGTGTTTTACCCAATGGGTTGGGACGACAATGGCCTGCCCACCGAACGGCGCGTGCAGAACTACTTCGGTGTTCGATGCGACCCATCACAGCCCTACGTCGACGGATTTGATCCCCCATTTCGGGGTGACCCGCCAAAAGATCACCAGGCAATTCCGATCTCTCGTCCGAACTTTTTGGAACTCTGCGACGAACTTGTCGCCCTTGACGAGCAAGTCTTTGAAGAACTATTCCGCCGCCTCGGGCTCTCGGTCGACTGGTCACTTCTGTACGCAACCATCGACGAACGCTCGCGGCGGGTCAGCCAGCGCGCATTCCTTCGTAACCTCGCACGTGGCGAGGCCTATAGCGCTGAAGCACCGACACTTTGGGATGTTGACTTCCAGACCGCAGTCGCTCAAGCCGAGATGGAAGACCGTGATCGCCCGGGTGCCTACCACAAGCTCGCATTTCATCGAACTGACGGCTCGGGCGACATCCTCATCGACACCACCCGTCCCGAACTACTCGCAGCATGTGTGGCCCTCGTCGCACACCCCGACGACGAGCGGTACCAGCCAGTCTTCGGCACGACAGTGTCGACGCCGCTCTATGGCGTAGAGGTACCTGTTGTTGCTCACCCGCTCGCCCAGCCCGATAAGGGAACGGGCATTGCAATGATTTGTACGTTTGGCGATCTGACCGACGTCATCTGGTGGCGCGAACTGCAACTGCCCACCCGAGCGATCATTGGCCGAAATGGCCGCATCATCGCGGAGCCACCTGCTGGCGTGAATGCCGATGCCTACGCAGAAATCGCTGGGCTCAACGTGAAACAAGCGCAGCGCAAAGTTGTTGAAATGCTCACCGAGTCAGGCGAACTCATCGGCGAACCACGACCCATCGAACACCCGGTGAAATTTTATGAGCGCGGCGAACGCCCACTTGAAATCGTCACGAGCCGACAGTGGTATATCTCAAATGGTGGCCGAGATGCTGAACTCCGAACCGCACTCGTCAACCGAGGACATCAACTCACCTGGCATCCCGACCACATGCG
>JAPOIQ010000415.1 GCA_029978815.1 bacterium | reverse complement strand
CGTGGCGAGTGTCGAAGCTCCCGATGCCAACACCGTTGTCATCACGCTGAAGCAGGTGAGCTCGACGTTCCTCAAGGAACTCGGCATGTCGGCCGGCTACGTAGTACCGGAGAACTTCCTCACGGACAACGATCCGAACACCACCATGATCGGAACCGGTCCATGGTCGTTCGGTGAGTACTTGCCGGACACCAGCCTGACCCTGAACCGCTTCGCGGACTACTGGGGTGAGGCACCGTTCTTTGACACCTTGGTGTGGCTCTTCATCGACGACGAAACTGCGTCACTCAACGGCTTGCTCGCCGGCGAGTACGACCTGAACGTCGCCGTCTTGGCCGAAGGTATCGAGCGCGTCGACTCGTTCGAGACGGATTCGAACTTCACCGTCACCCTGCAGGGCTCGACGGAGAACTCGTACATGTGGCTCAACGTCAACGACAAGCGATTCCAGGACATCCGAGTTCGCCAGGCGATCGCCCATGCGATCAACCGCGAGGAAGCAATCGCCGTGTACAACGGTGATGCGCGACCAACCTGCCTCATGGTGATGCCGGATTCAGAGCCGTACAACAGCGACTACTGCCCGTACCCATTCGACCCCGAGAAGTCCAAGGCCCTCTTGAAGGAAGCCGGCTACGAAGGACTCGAGATCGACTACCCATTCGTGACGGTTGCTTCGCACCCATTCACGATGGAAGTCCTCACGCAGCAGTTGGCTGCCGCTGGTATCACGGTGAAGAGCCGTGGTGAAGACCTCACCACCTGGCTCGACAAGACGTGGACCAAGGGCAACTACGAGATGAGCGAAATCCGCGACTCCGCGAGCATCCTGCAATTCGGTTGCAAGGGTGGACGTGAGCCGTTGGGCAAGAGCTCGAGCTTGTGCATCCCAGAGTTCGAGGAGAAGTTGGCCAAGGCCGACGCATTCCTCAACTACGACGATCACTTGGCCGCAATGAGCGACCTTGCAAAGACCTTCGCCGACCTGGCCTGGGTGAATGCAATCGCCGCCGTGCAGGTGCCGATGATTTCGAGGGCTGACCTGACAGGAGTACCCGCCGTTCGAATCAACGACGGTGTCGACCTGCGCAAGGCCCGTTGGGGCAACTAAGTGAATGGTGTGGTGGTTCAGCCCAATGCTGAACCACCACACACGGTGATGACCGTCCGGCGGTTGCGTACCGTCGGACGGTCATTTACTTTGTGGGAATACCTGGAGGGGTAAGAACATGTTGAAGCACATCCTGCGCTCGTTCTTCACACTGGTGTTTACGGCATTCGTTGGTTCGATTGCCGTCTTCGTTCTCTTGCGTCAACTCGGCGGTGACATCGTCACCGTCTTCCTCGGTCGCGATGCCGCGCCGATCGACGTCTCGTACATGCGAGAAGAGCTCGGTTTGAACGACCCGCTCATCATGCAGTACCTCAAGTGGCTCGGTGGCATCGTTACCGGCGATCTGGGTAAGTCGTACGGGATGTGGTACGACATCTTCAGCGAAATGGTGCGGCGTCTGGGCCCGACATTGATGTTGACCCT
>JAPOIQ010000105.1 GCA_029978815.1 bacterium | reverse complement strand
GTGGAATTTTCTCATTTCTCCCGCAGGCGGCAACCTTGGCACCTGCGGAGTTTGAGCGGCTCTTCGGTACTCCCCATAACACTGACCTGTGTGCGCTTGCAGGTGCTCATGGTATTGAGGCAGTGACTGTTCAGGGGAGGGATCAGCTCGTGAAAGAAATTGGTATTCCCGGCCCTCGGGTGATTCGGGTGCAGAGTAATCGCAGGCGAAACGTTGCAGTACACGAACTCTTAGTGGATGAGGTTCGAAAAGCAATCGGCTAACGAGTGCTGACCGTCCGGTTCACGGTCGGATGATTGCTCCAAGCATTGCTTGAAGTTTCGCCTGTGTTTCAGCGAGTTCTGATTCAGGGTCACTGTCGGCGACAATTCCACCGCCCGCAACGAGGCGAGCTTCGCGGCGATCCTCCGAGAACTCCGCGCATCGAAGCGAAACCGCCCATTCGCCGTCACCTTCGGCGTTTACCCACCCGACGGCGCCCCCATACCTGCCACGGGTGAATCCTTCCGAGTTGACGATGAGGTTGATCGCCTCGTTTCGAGGGTGGCCTCCAACTGCGGGGGTGGGCTGTAGTTCGCGGAGGAGTTCAACTGCAGTTGGGTGTGGCTCGCTGAGGTGGCCTTCGGCGAGCGAACCGAGGTGCTGAACATTTGCCACTTTGATGATCGAGGGCTCTGGAGTCCAATCGAGATAACTGCAAAATGGCAAGAGGGAGTCCCGGACCATCTCGATCGCCGCTTGATGTTCGATCTGGTTCTTCTTGCTCGCGAGGAGTTCGGCTGCGAGTTCTGCATCAATTGCATCGTTCCCGGTTGTCCGGGTTGTTCCTGCAAGGGGATGTGATCTCACCGTTGCCCCCTCGACACTCACGAGTAGTTCAGGAGATGCGCCAATGAAACCACCGATGGAGAAGCGATAGGTAGAGCCAAATGTTGCATCGAGTCGTCGCAAGATGGCGTGGATGCTCATTGGGTGTTCGGCTCTCACCATGACGGGGCGAGCGATCACTGCCTTGTGAAGTTCACCTGCCCGAACGGCATCGCGGGCGGCACGCACTGCGTCGAGGTAGGTCGAGATATCGATGGGTGAGTCGACTTGAAAACTGTTGACCACCGGGCGGGGAGCCTGGGAGATTTCGACTGCCGCCAGGATGTCGTCGATCCTTGACGGTTCTCCACAGACGATGGCACATCGTTTGCCGGAGCCATCGTCAACAATGGTGACCTCAGGAATCGTGAGCCTTCCCGGCGCCTGGGGGAGGAAGTCGACACAGCCGAGGGCGAGAGGGGGTAACGGTGCGTCGAGAGATGACTCGTTGTGTCGCTCCATTGAGCCGAGCTCTGATACTGCTTGATCAATGTCGACCGTCTTCGCTATGCCGAGGCCGACACGACCAGTGCTCGCACTGCGAAAGAGCAGGCCGCGATCCCCAGCGATATCGACAAGAGCCGCAGACGCAAGTGGGGAGTCGAAGAGTTCTTTGGTAACCGAGATCACAGTGAGTTTCTTGTCCCGGTCAATAACTGAGTGAGGCCGCCGGTGAGTTCATGATGTTCTGCGTCCGAGAACCCAGCGCGCTGAAGGGTCGAAACCATTTCGGCTGGAGAGGGAAGATAGGCCACGCTTCGAGGGAGGTAGCGGTACGCACCGCGATCCGAGAGGAGGCCACCAATAAATGGGACGACTTTCCCGAAGTAGATGGAATTGCCCCATCGAATGACGGGATTGCTCGGCACACCGACGTCGAGCAATGCGATTCGCCCACCTGGTCGCACCACACGAGCGAGTTCAATAAAGAACTCTTCGAGATCGGTGAGGTTGCGAAGAGCGAATCCGCATGTCACTCCGTCAACAGAGTTTCCAGGAGTGGGCAGCCTGAGAATGTCGGTTTGTACCCGTGGGGAGCCAGATCGGTCGGCGGCAAGCATCCCAAAACTCAGATCCATTGAAATCGGGCGAAGACCGGCATTCGCAAGATCTATACAAAGGTCGCCTGTGCCCGATGCAAGGTCGAGAACAACTGAGCCGGGCGGCAACCGCAAGTCACGCACCGCTCGTTTGCGCCAACGGGTGTCGAGTCGAAACGTCATAATTCGGTTGACCATGTCGTACCGAGGTGCGATCGTGTCGAACATCTCGCGTATGGCGGCACGCTTTGCTTCGCCTTGCGGCAACGTATCGCCCTCCCATGGGCGGGCGGTGGTTGTCGTCTCGAGGGAGTCGTTCTCGGTCACGAACTGAAGGTTACGACGACCCGGCTCGCACCGCTCACTTGAGTGCGGCCAGACTCAGATCATGATCGATTTCAGTTTTCCACCTGAGGTAGATGAAGTTCGGCTTCGTGTTCGTGAATTCATGGATACACGCGTCCGTCCTGAGTGGGAGCAAATCGACCAGTCACAGCGCCGTCAGGTCGTTGAATGCATCATCAAACTGCGAGCAGAAGCCCGAGAGGAATGGAAGTTGTGGTTGCCTCACATGCCGACCGAATGGGGAGGTATGGCGCTGGGGCCTACTGCAATGGCAGCGGTCTCGGCGGAAGCCGCGAAGGTGTCGATTGGGCCATTTGTACTCAACGCCCAAGCGCCTGATGAAGGCAATCAACACACGCTGTTGCACTGGGGCACCGAGGAGCAAAAGGAGAAATATCTCAAACCGCTGTGCGAGGGAACCGCCCGTTCATGTTTCGCGATGACAGAACCTGAGGTCGCCGGTTCTGACCCAACCCTCATCAAGACGTCGGCATATCAGGACGGAGATGAGTGGGTTATCAATGGCCATAAGTGGTTTATCTCTGGCGCGCGCGGAGCAAAGTTTGCCTTGCTCGTCGCGCGCACGGAAGAAGATCCAGAAATTCCTCAGGCGGCGAACAGTTGTTTCATCGTTGATCTCCCCTCGGAGGGTTGGGAGATCCTCCGAGATGTGCACACGATGTCGGGAGGTCACAACCACTGCGAGATTCGAATCACTGATCTTCGTGTGCCGGCCGCGAACATGCTTGGTGGGCGCGGGCAGGGGCATTTACTTGGTCAGTACCGATTAGGGCCTGCTCGCTTGGCACATTGCATGCGGTGGATCGGCCAGGCGGAAACTGCTCTCGACCTCATGGTGAGTCGGTCAATGGAGCGTTACTCACACGGGTCGTTGCTCGCAGAAAAACAAGGAATCCAATGGCTCATCGCTGATTCTGCAATGGAGTTGTACCAATGCAAATTGATGGTGCTTCATGCGGCATATCAAATTGAACAGAAGATGGATTTCACCGCTGTGGTCTCGATGGCGAAGCACTTTGTTGCAAATAGCTTGTGGCGCATCATTGATCGAGCCATCCAGGTCCATGGCGCCCTCGGGTATTCCACCGATACACCGCTTGCCAACATGTTGCAGCAAGCGCGTTGGGCGCGATTCGCCGATGGTGCCGACGAGATTCACCAGATGCGTATTGCACAGCGGACTATTGCAGCCTTCAATGACTCAGGTACGACGAAAGCAGCAACCGGAAATTTGCCGTTGTAGCGCCATTGGCGCTCTACGCATGTGAGCTCGCAACATGACGTGCCCACCCGTAGTCGGCCTTACCGGCTGGAGAGCGTCGAATATCGTCGACGACGATGACGGCTTTCGGGTGCTTGTAACGAGCAAGGTGCCGCATCGATGCTGCGAGGTCATCGACGGTGGGAATTGGTATGCCACTCGAATTCATCGAGATGACGGCGGTGACTTCACTGCCCCACACGTCACTTGGACGGCCGACAACGATGCAATCACGAACTGACCGATGCCGAAGTACGGCGTCTTCAACCTCTTCTGCAAAGACTTTTTCGCCTCCGGTATTGATGCAGACAGCTTCTCGCCCGAGGGCTTCAATCAATCCGTCGGCAAGATTCCGGGCATGATCGCCTGGAGCCGAGTAGCGGACACCGTTGATGAAGCGAAATATCTCTGAGGTCTTGGGTTCATCGTTGAGGTAGCCGAGCGGAAGTCTGCCGGTGGTGCCAAGCCACCCGACTGTTGAGTCGCCGGGATCCAGAAGGCCATCGAGGGTCTCGTTGAGGACCACCGTCCGATTTGGTCTCGGGCGGAATGTCCCAGATGATGCAGATCCGTGAGAGGAGACAATTGACATCTGCCCACCAGTTTCGGATGAACCGAATCCGTCGACGATGAGCACTGTCGGAAGGTGATCAAGGAGTCGAGACTTTGTGGCGTTTGTGAGTGGAGAGCCTCCGGTCAAAATGACGTTGAGGCATTGCGGTTCGTGCTCTCCGGCGTCGAGAATCTCGAGTAGGGGACGCGCAAATGATTCTCCAACAATTCCGAGCACAGTTGCTTCATGACGCTCAACCGATGACAACACATCTCTTGGGTCAAAATGCTCTGCGTGATCAGGTATGACGATTGTGCCCCCGGCAAGAAGGGTTCTCATCGCCATCCATTGGCCGGCACCATGCATCAAAGGAGCACAGGGGAGAGTTGTTAGCTCAGGTCGCAGGCTGGTGAGAAAGGCTTCGACATCCTGTGGCTCGCGTGCGGCATCAAAACATTCGATGACCGCATCAGCATTTCTCCACATCACGGCACGTGGGCGCCCTGTGGTTCCACCGGTGAGCACAAGGTACAGATCGTCTCCGGTGGCGCTCGGAGGTGTACCACTTGGCCTGTGTTGCGCGATGAGGTCTTCGTACCTATGGGCAGATCGGAGTCGCGGTGCAGTTTTCCCGGTGATTTCGATGACAACGGTGACATTGGGTAGTCGTGGTAGGGCATCTTTCACGACGTCGGCGTACTCGCTATGAACTGCAATCGCAGTTGCCTGTGCGTAGTTCAAAATGTCGACCAGTTCGTCAGCGGTATAGCGATGGTTGACATTGATTGGCGAGACTCGACTTGCGAACGCCGCGCACATCAGCTCGAGGCATTCTGCCGAGTTATGCATCAGAAGCGCAAGGTGATCTTGGCCCGATTCATGCGCAGAGAGCAGGTCGCGCTCTCGGTAGCACCCCAGACCGAGAGCGGTGAGCGCAGCACTTGCCCGCTCGACCCGATCGATGAACTGCGACCAGGTCAGCGCCGCATCGCTTGGGCCAACTACGCAAGCCGCATTTCCGCGTGTGTGAGCAACCGCTCGAATGATGTCGATGATCGCAACATCACCGCTTTGATGCATCTTGTCGGTTGTCATGACTGCATTTGCCGCTTCTGCGGCGTTACATCACTCGTACGAGCGGAACACGACCTCGGCGACACAACTCGGCTTGTCGGCGCCCTCGCATTCGAAGGTGAATTCCATCGTGCTCTGTATTCCGCCAGGGATGTCTGACACGTCAACGAGCTTGACGCCGAGTCTGACATTGGATCCAACTTTTACCGGTGACATGAAACGAACCTTGTTCGTGCCGTAGTTCACGCCCAT
>JAPOIQ010000104.1 GCA_029978815.1 bacterium | reverse complement strand
CGGTTGCAAGGTTCGCTCTCGAAGTGGCGGCCGCCGGTGGTCATCACCTCTTACTCATCGGCCCACCAGGATCAGGAAAGACCATGCTTGCTGAGCGCCTCCCGCAGTTACTTCCTGATCTCCCTCACGATCTCGCTCTCGAAACAACGATGGTGCAGTCAGCAGCCGGAGTAGCGCTCCCAGTTGGAGGTCTTGTGCGCCGGCCTCCTTTTCGAGCGCCTCACCACACAGCGACCGCACCAGCCTTAGTCGGTGGAGGCGCACATTACTTACGCCCAGGGGAGATCAGCATTGCTCATGGTGGAGTGTTGTTTCTTGATGAGATGGGCCAATTCGCTCCAGCGGTCATCGACTGCCTTCGAGAGGCGCTTGAAACAGGATCAATCTCGATTAGCAGGGCTCAGCATCACGTCACCTTGCCGGCGCGCTTTCAGCTGGTGGGGGCAACGAACCCATGTCCTTGCGGTGAGGGTTTACGGCCCGGGGTGTGCAGGTGCGATGAGCGGGCGCGTCGCCGGTACCTCGGCCGGCTCTCAGGCCCGATCCTTGATCGCTTTGATCTGAGGGTTGCGGTCGAACGACCGCAAGTCGGCGAACTCATGGCGGCCGAACGATCAGAGTCGAGCGCAACCGTGGCAAAACGTGTCGAGCGTGCCCGACAAATTGCGGTAGAGCGTTGCGGCCGAATTAACGCGGGCATTCCGCAATCAGAAATCGACAGCGTTGCCCCGATTTCCAACGAGGCAACGCGTCGGCTGAGAGCTGAACTTGACGCCGGTCATCTCACCGGTCGTGGGCTGCATCGTGTGAGAAGAACGGCGCGCACGATTGCTGATCTCTCGGAGAGACCAACCGAAGTAATCGAAGAGGAGCACATTGCAACAGCCCTCTCTCTTCGAGCATCGATTGGGGGTGGCTCGTGATGATGCCTCGACAAGTGAGCGAGGCCGAGGTTGTTGCTGCTGCGCTTGTTTCCCTACCAGCGATATCGCCAACGCGTTTACGACATGCGCTGAGCCAACGTTGCCCGGAAGAACTGTGGAGAGATATTTCTAACGGTCGGTCAAACGTTCGAGGAGTTCTGTCCCGAGGTGACATTCAGCAAGCGACAACTGCGGCGCAGCGGTTTAACTTCGATGGACTCCGAGCGGCGCTCGATATCAATTCCATACGAGTGCTCACGGCCGCTGACGTCGAGTACCCAGAGGCGTTGCAGAACGATCTCGACCGGCCGCCTGTTCTATTCGTAAGGGGTGACCTTTCTTTGCTGGAGCGCCGTATCGCAGCAATTGTCGGAACGCGGCGAGCAACTGCTGCCGGACGGGCAACTGCCGAAGAACTTGCGCAGGAGCTCGCCTCCGCCGGTATCACTGTGGTCTCAGGGCTTGCCCTCGGTATTGATACCGCTGCTCATCGGGGGGCGATGTTGACAGGCTCAACCATCGCAGTTGTCGGATGTGGACTCGACCGTTGTTACCCAGCCCGACACCAGGAAATCTTCAATGAGATTTGTGATCAACATCTCGCCGTGAGCGAGTGGCCCCCGGGAACGCCCCCTGCACCATTTCGTTTCCCGATGCGAAATCGACTCATTGCTGCATTGTCAGAGGTGGTCGTCGTGGTTGAGAGCGGACAGACGGGTGGCAGCCTGATCACTGCGCGCGAGGCGCTTGATCGTGGCCGAGAGGTCATGGCAGTTCCCGGAGGTCTTCGCGTTGCAGCCTCAAGTGGGACGAACGCGCTCCTTCGCGACGGAGCGACGCCTGTAACAAGCGTTGATGATGTGCTTCGCGAGTTCGGAATGCAACGGCCTGTTCGCAACTCCGTTCATCCAACACCCCTGATCAAGGGCCGGGCCGTCGACATCGTGCACGAACTCTCTCAGGGGGCACTCACCCTCGACCAACTTGTTCAACGACTATCCGCTCCGATCAGCGAGGTCGTCGCCGCCGTGGGCGAACTTCTTCAGCTGACGATCATTGCTGAAAGCGACGGTTGGCTCGAACTTTCGGGCTCCATGCTGGTGTCCGGTAAAGAGCATCGATGAGCGAATACCCTCAAAGGTGTGGAGATCGATCCCGCAGCAGAGACCGATCAGGTCGACCTTTGGCAGATCGATCGTTTCATCGCGTCATTGACGTCGCTATCCGAGCGAACGCTCGATGCTTACCGAACCGATCTTCGGATGTTCACCGAATGGATTGCTCGCATGAACATCGCCGCACCTGCGGCCGTCAACCGCACGATGGTGCGGCGATACGTTGCGCACCTGTCAACCCGTCAATACGCCCAACGAAGCATCGCGCGAAAGGTTGCGGCAATCAGGCGGTATTTCAAATGGGCTATACGGCACGAGGTCACGGAAACCGATCCAACCCTCGGTGTCCACGTGAGTGGTGGAACTGGGCGTTTACCTCGGGTACTCGATCGGCGCGACCTTGAACATCTCCTCGAGCCCGACCTTGATCCTGACGAGCCCCTGTGGCGTCGACGGAGAGATGACGCAGTATTGGAGTTGCTGTACGGCTCTGGTTTACGAGTTGCAGAGCTCTGTTCCCTTGATTGCTCGTCCATCGATCTCGCCCATCAAGCAATTCGCGTCTGGGGAAAGGGTTCGAAAGAGCGCCGCGTGCCACTTGGAGAGCCAGCATGCGACGCGGTTCAAGCCTGGAACGAACTTCGCTCCGAAGTGGTACCTCCGCAAGCCGGTGAAGCGCTGTTCACGAACGAACGTGGGCACCGTCTCACCCCTCGTGACGTTCGACGCATCCTCGATCGCAGAAGTGCCTCGCCAACGCATCCGCACGCGTTACGGCATACATATGCAACCCACCTCCTCGATGGTGGCGCGGATCTTCGAGCGGTTCAGGAACTTCTTGGCCACGCCGATGTTGCTACAACACAGCGTTACACGCACGTCAGCAAAGAGCGACTCACAGCGGCGTACCGGCAGTCGCACCCCCGCGCATGACTCCGCCGCCACCTCCGCCACCAGCAGGACAGCGCCCCGGCCTTGTCGATGCGGCCACCGAGCTCTCCGAACAATGGAATCGGTGGAGCAGACGCCGCGCCCCATCGGCTCGAGATCATCTCATTGTCCACTATTCACCTCTCGTCAAATTCGTTGCAGGACGTGTGGGTTCAGGTCTCCCGCGTTCGGTCGATCCATCCGACCTCGTCGGGTATGGCGTGTTCGGGCTGATCGATGCCATCGAGAAGTTCGACCCCGTCCATGGGGTGAAGTTCGAAACCTACGCAGCGCCGCGAATCAGGGGCGCGATTTACGACGGCCTCCGCGAACTCGACTGGGTTCCTCGCATGGTTCGCACCCATGCCCGACGAATCGAACAAGCGATGTCCGAGCTCGAGAGATCGTTTGGACGTTCGCCCAGCGAAGACGAGCTTGCTACTCATCTCGAAATTTCGGTCGAAGAATTGGCGTCGTGGTTGTCAGAGGTTGCAACGACGACTGTCGGAACGCTCGACCGCGCAATCTCAATGGGCTTCGAACCCGAAGCCGACGAACTCGATGGCGCTCATGCACCTGTGATCGCTCTCGAAGCAGAGGAACTTCGGGATGTCATTCGCGAAGCGGTACGCGATCTCCCCGAGCGCGAGCGACTCGTGCTCTCGCTGTATTACGACGAGAATTTGACCTTGGCCGATATCGCCGAGATTCTCGACATCACAGAGTCAAGGGTGTCGCAGTTGCATGCCCGTTCGGTCTTGCATCTTCGATCGCGGCTGCGTGCTTCTGGCCATCTGTAACTTCTGTTGAGCAGCGGCGATGATCATCTCGATCATTGCGCTGCTCACCCTCGTCGGCGTCGGTACACCTCATGGCGGACAATCCGCCCTTATGTCGGAGCATCATTCGGGGGAGTTACTCGCGAATGTGCCTTCCCGGCAGATAACAGTTTCGAATCTGCAGTTACCAGAGAGATCCTGTTGGGCGTTTCCCGTAGATCGACCGATCGCCGACCCGTTTCGGCCCCCTGAGTGTCGCTGGTGCTCGGGTAATCGTGGGATCAAGTTTGCCGCCGAGCCAGGCGAGGTGGTGCGGTCGGTTGCCAGCGGCAACGTGTGGTTTCATGGCACTGTCGGCGGTACGGGCTACCTCACCATTCTCGTCGAGGGACATGCGGTTGCCCTCCTCATCACCATCGGTGGTATCGAAATATCAGAGCGCCGGTCACGTGGGTCACCGGTGTATGCGAACGATCTCATCGGCGTTGCGACAGGACATGTTCACCTTGGTGTCCGGGTCAACGGCGATTATGTCGACCCGGCGCTGTGGCTGTTTGCCGGAGCAGGTCGAGTTCGTCTCGTTCCGGTGGGAGGGCCCGCTCGACCAACACAGATCAGGCTTTCTTGTCAGGGGGCGATGTCCGGTGAAAACCGAAGCGCTCGCCGATAGCGTGTCAAACGGCCTACCAACCGGTCGGCACCTGAGAAATCGGGTCACTCGAGATTAGAAATGTTCAGGCCAACTGCGGTCGCCTCGGCGCCCTGGTTTGAACTCCAACCGCAACCCCATAGGAGACTCTCATGGCTCTCATCAGCATGCGTCAAATGATTGAGGCAGGTGCGCATTTCGGCCACCAGACCCGTCGTTGGAACCCAAAGATGCGTCGATTCATCTTCGGTGAACGCAATGGTATTTACATCATCGCCCTCGACCAGACGCTCAACCGGGTCGAGACCGCCTACAACTTCCTTCGCGATCTTGCAGCCAATGGCGGAAACGTCCTGTTCGTCGGAACGAAGAAGCAAGCGCAAGATCCCGTTCGCGAGGCAGCTGACCGCTGTGGAATGCCGTATGTCAACGAGCGTTGGCTCGGTGGCATGCTGACCAACTTTGGCACCATCTCCCTTCGAGTGAACAAGATGCTCGAACTTGAGCGCCAGAAGGAGATCGGCGAATTCGATCTCATGATCAAAAAAGAGGCGCTCCTTCTCGACCGTGAGCTCACAAAGCTGCAGCGCAACCTCGGTGGACTTCGCTCCATGAAGAAAGCCCCTGACGCAATTTTCGTCCTTGATACGTTGAAGGAGCACATCGCTGTCACCGAGGCAAACAAGCTTGGAATTCCTGTCGTCGCCGTCGTCGACACGAACGTCGACCCTGACTCGATTCAGTTCCCGATCCCGGGCAACGACGACGCCATCCGTGCGAATGCCCTCTTCGCAAACGTGATTGCCGAGGCCGTTCTCGAAGGCAAGTACATCGCCTCTCGTCGCCCACAGGCTGCGTCCGCAAGCCCGGAGCCGAAGGAGCGCACCCCAGAAGAAGAAGCAGCATTTGCTCAGGCGCAGGCTGAAGCCCGCGCTGCCGCTGCTCGCGCCCAGGCAGAGCGTGAGGCTCGCATGGCAGCGAAGAAGGCTGCGGATGAAGCCGCCGCTGAAGCACCTG
>JAPOIQ010000392.1 GCA_029978815.1 bacterium | reverse complement strand
TGCCGCATTTCTCGAACGTCAAATCGATCAAGCACAAAGCAGTGGAGCAACTGCGTTCATCGTGGTCATGGACACACCTGGTGGCCGTGTCGACGCTGCCATCAGCATGCGTGATGCACTCCTCGCAACCGACATGCCGACGATCACCCTTGTCGACACCACAGCGCTGAGTGCCGGCGCTCTCATCGCTCTCGCCACCGACACCATCTATATGACACCGGGCGCTGTCATCGGAGCCGCAACACCAATCAATGGGGCAACAGGCGAAACCGCAGACGCAAAAACCATCTCAGCGGTTCGAGGCCTCTTTGAGTCGACAGCAGAAGCAACCGGACGAGATGCAACGTATGCAGCGGCAATGGTTGACCCCGACATAGAAATTGCGGGCGTCATCGAACAAGGAGACCTTCTTACCTTGACTGCGTCATCGGCAGTAGAAAGCGGTCTTGCGGCAGTAGAAATCGCTGGTCTCGATGATGTCGTGAACGGCCTCGGCGTTGATGCCGACTCAGTCGATATCGCAACACCGGGACTACTTGAGACGATTTCCCGATTCGTCACCTCCCCCTCGGTAGCAGGGCTCTTGCTTCTCGCCGCGATAGGGCTGCTCATTGCTGAGGTCACGACGGGTTCTGGCGGTCTGTTTGCCCTCGGTGGCGTTGGGCTGTTCGCATTGTTCTTTTGGGGCCACCTGCTTGCAAAACTCGCAGGCTGGGAAGACGCAGTGTTGCTTGCCATCGGCCTTGCTCTCATCGCCGTTGAAGTGTTCGTGATTCCTGGGTTTGGTATCGCCGGTATTGCCGGAACAGTTGCGCTCGTCGCCGGAATGGTGATGTCGCTGCTTGGACGAAACCTTGATTATGCGCCCTCAGGAACACTTCGGACTGCAGTTCTCACCGTGGTGGTTGCGCTGGTCGGAGCAGCTATCGCTGTTGCATTATCTATCAACTTTGTGTTCCGGAACTCTCGACCCCGGCGAGTTGACCGAGGAATCATGCTGAGGAGCACCGTTGCGCAGGGCGAATCACCATCCATTCGGCCTCGAAGGTGGTTGAACTTTTTTGACGGAAACGAACGGCTTGAGCGGTCAACACAATCCGTGGGAGACTCTCCAGAGGAGCACTCTTCTGATAGGGGCGCTCCGCCAACAGATTGAGGTAAGTAATGAATGGAAGTGACATCTTGGCACTAGTACTACTCGGAGTGGTCGTATTTTTCTTCGGCCTCATTCTCTATTTCGTGCCGATCGGCCTATGGATCACCGCGTTGTTTTCTGGCGTTCGAGTGCGGATCGCAACGCTGATCGGTATGAGGCTCAGGAAGGTTCCACCGGGTCAAATTGTTCGACCATTGATTAGTGCGACGAAAGCGGAAATCGACCTAGAGATCGGCCAGATGGAGGCCCACTTTCTCGCCGGTGGAAATGTCGGAAGAGTCGTTGATGCGCTGATTTAGGCTGACCGAGCGGCGATCGACCTTCCTTGGAAGCGTGCAACTGCGATTGACCTCGCTGGCCGTGACGTGTTGCAAGCGGTACAGATGAGTGTGAATCCGAAAGTTATTGACACTCCGAGGGTTGCTGCGGTTGCGAAAGATGGCATTCA
>JAPOIQ010000234.1 GCA_029978815.1 bacterium | reverse complement strand
TGGAGTTCGCCAAGTTCGGCTTGCCGGAGCGCTACCCGTCCTTTTGCAACTTCAATCTCATCGCCAAGAAGTCGCTGTTCATCCATTGCGACGGCGTAATCCTCAATGAGGACGTCTGCCCGCTCGTGGAGGCGCTCAAGTTCGTCGACAATTCGCTGGACTTCTTGCTGCTGCTGATCGACGGTTTGCGCATGAGCCGCCTGAGGGAGAATGGGGACAACCGTCAGCACAAGTGCTGCGAGGCCGATTGCAGATCGGCGACGTCGGGGGCGAACATCGCGTACTTGAACCATGAGCACTTCAGCGTACCGTATGTTACGAAATGATGTCGATCGGGTCGACCGGGTGTTCGTCACTCCCACTCAATGGTGCACGGAGGCTTCGACGTGATGTCGTACGCAACCCGATTAATGCCTGGCACCTCGTTGATGATCCGCTGGGACATCCGCTCAAGAAGGTCATACGGAAGTCGAGCCCAGTCTGCAGTCATCGCATCATCACTCGTCACCGCTCGAATGATGATCGGGTGGCCATAAGTGCGTTCGTCCCCCATCACGCCAACAGACCGGATGTCTGGAAGCACCGCAAAGGCTTGCCATATCTCGCGTTCAAGACCAGCGAGCGCAATCTCTTCACGCACGATCGCATCGGCCTCTTGCAGCACCGCGACCCGATCTGGGGTGACCTCGCCAATAATCCGAACGCCAAGCCCCGGACCCGGGAATGGCTGTCGCCATACCATCTCATCGGGTAGTCCTAGTTCAGTTCCAAGTGCCCGGACCTCGTCTTTGAAGAGTTCTCTCAGCGGCTCAACCAACTCGAGGGTCATGTCTTCTGGAAGCCCGCCAACGTTGTGGTGGCTCTTGATGACCTCCGCAGTGCCGTCGACGCCACCACTCTCAATGAGATCGGGATACAACGTTCCCTGAACTAAGAATTTTGCCTCTGATAAGCCGCCCGTGTGCTCCTCGAAGATTCGAATGAAAAGTTCTCCGATCGCCTTGCGTTTTGCTTCCGGCTCCGAGATACCTGCGAGTCTTTCAAAGAAGCGCTGACCTGCATCGACATGAATGAGCTCAATTCCCATATTTCGGCGGAATGTCTCAACGACCTGCTCGCTCTCACCTTTGCGCATGAGCCCTGTGTCAACGTAGACACATGTCAACTGAGCGCCGATCGCTCGATGGACGAGCGCCGCAGCTACCGATGAATCGACACCACCTGACAACCCGCAGATCACCCGGGCATCACCCACTTGATCTCTGATGAGCGCCACTTGGGCATCAACGACAGACGCCATCTTCCAAGACGGAGCGCAGTCAGCGAGTGAGTGAAGGAATCGCCTGAGTACCGCCATTCCATGTGGTGAGTGAACGACCTCAGGGTGGAACTGCACTCCCCATATTTTTCGAGAGGCATTTTCGAGGACGGCAACAGGTGCATCAGGCGTGCTTGCGGTAGCCACAAAGCCGTCTGGAACTTCCGTGATTGCATCGAAATGACTCATCCAGACGTCATGCGCGGCAGGAAGATCGTTCGTGAGGAGGTCTGAAGATGCTGTTCGAGTCAACTCAGCACGGCCATACTCGCCGCGCATTCCCCGGCCGACGGTTCCACCGAGCTGTGACGCAATAAGTTGCGCCCCGTAACAGATACCGAGTATCGGAATGCCGAGTTCGTAGATAGCGGGGTCAAGAGTCGGCGCGCCGTCAACATGAACGCTCTTTGGGCCACCGGAAAGAATGATTGCTGCCGGTTTTACCGCCGCTACTTCATCTGCGGTGATGCGATGCGGGACGATGCGCGAGTACACATTCTACTCTCGAACTCTACGAGCGATGAGTTGCGCGTATTGGGCACCGAAATCAACGACAAGAACTTCTTGGCGAGCGGACGAGTCGTTTGACGAAACGGCGGAGGTCACCCATCCGATGGTAGACATTCGATGTGGCCATTCAACCCTCAGCCAAAGATCATCGCAAAGAATTTTTGCGCCGGCTCACAGCGGTTCTTGCTGGCATCATCGCCATCATCACGCTGACCTCTCCATCGGGAATTATTGCCGCCGCAGATGACAGTGACGTGGGGAACAGCGACGCATCGACGGTGACATATAACGACTTCATTCCAGAAGAACGCGACCTCAGCGACTGCATAAGTGCAATTCCAAAACCTGGGTGCGGAAGTGACGCGAAGGGTGGGTGGCGACAGATGCTCGTGCTCGGTCTTGTCGTAACCGGGCTGGGATTTATTGGCTGGAGAGTGGTCTCTGGTGGAAGGAAAAATCTCGCCCGGTCTGCACCTCAGGCAGCAGATGAATAAAGCCTGACAAGGAGGTCGACAAGCATGCGCCCAGTCGCACCCCAGACCGTTTCGTTGGCAAGTTCAAAAAAGTGAAGAAGGCGATCGGTTGGCGGACGTCCCCATAGCTCGCCGTGGTAGGTGCCCGGAGCGGTGAGTTCGTGCAGTGGAACCCACATCACCTTGTCAGCCTCCATCGTTTGCGGGGACAACGGAACAGGTGACTCAAGCAACGCGACTTTCGGGATGATGTAACTCATACTCACCACGGTGTTGACATGAGAGAGCTCGCCGACAACTGTCACGAGCGAGGGGTCGAGGCCGACTTCTTCTGAGGCCTCTCGTAGCGCCGTCTCCGTTGCTGTCTCACCAGGGTCCATTCGACCGCCGGGGAATGAGATCTCACCTTTGTGCTGGCGAAGTTCTTGGGAACGACGTGTCAGGAGCACCTCAAAACCATGATCCCCCGGCGCTAAAGCCACAAGAACAGCCGCCTGTCGGGCCCCATCAAATGCTGGCTGAACAGGTAAGCCCTCAGAGTCAACGATTTCGTTGATGAGACTCTCGGAGATTTCAAGATTGGAACGTGTGTTCCAAGGAGTGGATTCGATCCGACTCCACACCTTCGGGCGCGGAACAATTTGCTGTCCGCCCCGAGGCGAGTGTTCACTCACTCGTTGAGGCCCCGGGAACCCATCCTGACTGGACTAATTCCTTCAGCACATCCGCCATGCCTGCGGTCTTCAAGTTTGCAAGCACTTTGCCTGGAAGTTGCTCACCGCGCTCCCACTCATCCCATGCGGTCTGCAATTTGTTGAGATCAGGAGCTGGACGTTCGAAAGCCATAGCGACATTCTACGGACTGATTGTGGAGGCGTCGCTTTCAGCAATTCCCGAAAAACGCAATGGAGCCCGGGCGCAAGCCCGGGCTCCATCGAAACGACACAGGGCCGTATGAGCGTCACATCATGCCGCCCATGCCCCCCATTGGGTCCATGCCGCC
>JAPOIQ010000290.1 GCA_029978815.1 bacterium | reverse complement strand
CAAGCAAGATGTCGGGGGTTCGAGCTGCTCGGCGCCCACCACCAGCAGTGGTCTTTATGTCCCGTTCAATGGTTGTCAACTGCTCTCTTCCTCTTTTTCGTTAGGGTGGGATATATGGGAACCTTTTGGCAGTTGATGCTTTATGGACTTATTGGCGCCGTCTTCGCCACGTACCTTCAGAGGAAGAAGGCGAAGAAGGCAGCCGAAGAACAGTCATCCGAGTAGCAATCTGTTCTCATCATTTCAACCAGACGAGATAGGAAGGCAAGGCCGGCCGATGCTTGCGAAGCCCCAAAGGTCACTATCACGCGTTGCCTTCGGCCTTGTCGGATGTCTGCCCCTTGGCCAGCGCAGACAGAGTTAATTTTTTAGCGGGTCCCACCAGCGTTCAGCGATTGCTGTGAAATTGGGTTGACCGGTCGTCACAGTGACCCCGCCATCTACAACAAGGTTGTGGCCAGTGATATAACTCGCGTCATCACTCGCCAAAAATGCGACCGCAGCAGCTATTTCTTCAGGCTTCCCCATGCGCCCTTGGGGAACGAGACGTTGATATTCAATTTGGGCTCTTCGACTCGCAACAACGTCAGCGACCAACGGAGTTTCAACCCCTCCTGGGCACACTGCGTTCACACGAATGTTGTCCCGCGCATGGTCAGCGGCCATAGCCTTGGTCAGATTCACCACAGCCCCTTTAGCGGCGTTATAGGCAGGAATTCCCCAGTCTCCAAAGAGCCCCGAAATTGAAGCCGTGTTGACGATGGCTCCGCCACCCTGAGCTCTCATCACAGGGATAGCAGCGCGGCAGCCGTACATTACAGAACTCAAATCAACATCAATAATTCGCTTCCAATGCTCGTCGCTTAGTGAGTCGACCGTGCCAGTGGAAACGATCCCAGCATTGTTGAAGAGGACGTCTAGTCGGCCAAAACGTTCAACAGTCGCTTTGACCATGTCGTCTACAGCTGACGAATCAGCGACATCAACTTGGAAAGTGTCAGTCATTGCTCCGAGTTCGATGGCGAGCTGCTCGGCGCCCTCACCATCTAAATCAGCAACCATTACCTGAGCTCCCTCAGCAACGAAACGACGCACGGATGCAGCGCCGATTCCTGAAGCCCCGCCAGTCACAAGAGCTACTCGATTTTCAAAACGATTCATGATGGTGTCCTTGATGATGGGGCCTAGTTCAGAAGACGGGGAATACAGCCTGCTCGCCAACTCGTTCAGACCGGGCGAGCGCGTAGACGACCTTCCAATCACCATGAACATGGCGGGCGATACTGCCGATGATGTCGATCACGATCGACACTCCCAACGGGTCGGTGTCGGGTCGTGGCTCGCCCACACTGACCGAGAGATCATCAAGATGGAGCAAGACCTCTATCAGCCGTGTTCGACAGAAGTCGTCGAGGGTCAGCATGCGGCCACCGAGTGCGCCAACAAGGCGGTCAGCGGGTTCATCAGCCAATCGGCGACTGAGCTCGGTTGCAAGGTCAGCGCACTTTGCGGCTGTTGCCTCATGGCCGATTGCCGACTCATCCGATGAAACCTTCTTGACCTGTTCGTGTATCGGGGAGTCCAGCGCAGCATGAAAGTATGTGACCGGAGTGAGTAGGTCGCCTTCAGGTTGAGCATCGACCGGCGTGCGGTCGAGGTAGGCGATGGTGGCACCGGCTCCTCGCACTAGGTGAGCTGCCAAACCGCCGACGGTCATGCCCTCAAGCGCCGATGGTGTATCCCACGCAACACCAACCGAAGGTCGACCCATCAACTCCGCGGCAGCCTCGACCGCTTCGACCACCAATGAACGCACGACAGCAGAGTCATTTGCAGATGAGGTCGGCGAAGATTCGTTCATATGGGCGAACGCTAGCCGAGGCGGTCTGCGACCGAGATTACGGGCGGGTAGCAGGAATCTGGAGAAGTGCAAAAGAGACGTCAGAGGTTCGAGTCTCTCCGCACCCATGCATTGGAGTGACCGACATCGGTAAGGTTCAGATGGTGAGACACAAAGCGGCTCGTGTGATGGCTTCGGTACTTCTGGCGGTGTCAGTCGCAGCGTGTGGGTCATCAGCCGAGACCAGCGATGGTGATGTCGAAACCACGATGCCTCGCACAGAAACCACTGCAACATCTGTGGCTGAGCCAACCCTTTCAACCTCGGAAAGTGAAGACACAGAAGAATCAGCGGGTGGTGCAGACAGTGGCGGAGAGTCAACTGAATCCGAGGCATCGGCTGCTGAGGCCGCTGAGACCTCCTCGGAGGGCAGTGGAAGTTTTATCGAGTTGCTCAGAGAAGACATTGAAGGGCAGCAAGAGTATTTCGACCTGAATTCCGTTGGTGGTTCTGGTGAGTCAGCCTTACTGCAAGCCGGTTGTGAAGTAGTCGGCGAAATCACTTGGGTGTGTCCCGACGAAGTGGATCTGTCGGGGGCGGATCTTTCAGGAATGGACCTTCGGTTTGCTCGAATGAATGAAGCATTGCTGTTTGGTGCCGATCTGTCAGGCGTTGATGCAACGGGGGCAAGTTTCACGGATATTTACGCTCCGAACGCAAACTTTTCGGGTGCCACGTTTACTGGAGCATCTCTCGACTCGGCCACGTTGTACTT
>JAPOIQ010000241.1 GCA_029978815.1 bacterium | reverse complement strand
TTGCATAGCGACTCTCACCGGTCTCAACGACACGAACATAAGGAGTAGAAGTCATAAGAAATGACGGTATCAGTCGGAGGTTTCACTCACCGATACTGCGATAATTCAGGGCGATGGCAACCCCCACCACACCCTCAAACGAGACCGATACACACACCCCTCGCATCATTCGCCCACTCGTCGACTTTCTGCACAAAGAGGCGAGTGCCGGCATTCTCATCATCATCGCGGCGATCATCGCAATCATTTGGGCGAATTCACCTTGGCACGAGTCATATCACGACCTGTGGAACACCCACATTGGCATCGACGTCGCTGGCCATCTGCTCGAACTCAACCTGCGCGAATGGATCAACGACCTCGCAATGGTGTTGTTCTTTTTCGTTGTTGGCCTTGAAATTAAGCGGGAGATCACAGAAGGCGAACTTCGGGATCCTCGTCAGGCAGCGCTTCCGGTCATCGGAGCAATCGGCGGCATGGTGGTGCCTGCCGCGATATTCGCCCTTCTCAACGCTGGGGGCGAGGGTGCAAGCGGCTGGGGAATCCCGATGGCGACCGATATTGCGATCGTGATTGGCATCGTCACCCTGCTCGGCACAAGAGCACCATCATGGGCAAAAATTTTCCTTCTTGCACTCGCCATCGTTGACGATATTGGCGCGATCGTCGTCATTGCAGTGTTCTACTCAGATGGCGTGTCGTTCGTCTGGCTTGCAATCGCAATTGGCTCCTTCGTTCTTGCAGCGCTTATCAAGAACCGGGTGCCATTCATCGGTGTCTATGTTGCGATCGGCGGCCTCTGCTGGTTCGCACTCCACGAGGCCCACATTCACCCGACACTCGCCGGCGTTGCCTTTGGTCTGCTTGCACCCGTTCGTCCTCGGAACGCTCGGGTACTTGTCGACGAACACGCTCTCGCAGAACACCCTGGATACGACGCAGCGTTCAAGTTGTCCCGCCAGGCAAGAGAGAGTGTGTCGATTGTTGAGTGGTTGGAGCACCGACTTCATCCTTGGTCGGCGTTCGTTGTCGTGCCGATCTTTGCTCTGGCAAACGCTGGAGTGAGAATAGAAGCTTCTGAGCTTGGTGGCATGGTGACCAATGCGGTGACGTGGGGTGTCATTCTCGGATTGGTCGTCGGCAAAACGATTGGAATCTCGGCATTCACGTTGCTTGCAGTCGCTTTCAAAGTTGCTCGCCTACCCAAGGGTGTCACCCCCCGATATGTGATCGGTGCGGGAGCGCTTGGCGGAATTGGTTTCACCGTTTCTCTCTTCATCACAGAACTTGCCTTCGGTGAATCGATCCTCGCCGAAGATGCCCGTCTGGGTGTCGTTGTTGCTTCACTGGCCGCAGCGTTGATTGGTTCGGCGATCATGGTGCCCGGCCATGTCGACGAAGACTGATCGACACCGATGGTCGACCAACTGTTCGTCTACGGCACGTTGTTGCCCGGCGATGTGCGATGGCCGCTACTCGAGCGTTATGTCGTCAATGACGGCTTCCCTGATGCCGTTACCGGGTTGCTGTACGACACCGGTCTCGACTACCCCGCGGCGGTATTCGATGTTGCGGCCACCACACTCATTCAGGGTCGCCGCTATTCACTTCGACACGAATCGATTGAAGACGCCCTTCATGAACTCGATATTGAGGAAGACACGGTCGATGGCTTGTATCAACGAGTTGAGATAACGACTCAGTCGGGTACTCGATGCTGGGCATACGCCTACGGCGAAGGTCTTGAACTCACGTTGATTCCATCAGGAAACTGGTTCGATCGGCCTCCACGCGCCGGTCAGCATCACGACGCGTAGAACCGTTTAGCGACGGCAAGCACCGCTGAGACATGTGCTTCAAGTTGATTGTCGCTGAGAGAAGGACCGAGTTCAACGGTGAACCCAGTTCCATCTGAGGTCGTGACCGTCCGAGACCACATCGATGCAGTCCCGGTGTACGTTCCACCGCTCACCTGCAACAGCGGGAGGCCCGAGATTTCCGCATACAGCGCCCTAATCTCGCCGTTGCGACCACTGGTGGGTGAAATTCTGAAGAGATCTTGGTGGTACCAGAGCACAAGGTCTGGGTTTACGAGTTCGCCCAATGCCACCATCGCTGCGGTCTCTGGTTCGCTTGCCGAGCTCGGTCCGGCATATTGCCAATTACCGGGCTCGGCGAGCGGCGCCCACTGGTGCGGGAAGTTCCGGTTGAGATCGACGCCATTTACATTGTGCCGCTCTTGCGAGATGTTGCCATCGGGGTTCATCGATGGCACGAGCCAGAGTTCGACTCCGGCGGGAACGTCTCGCTCCATCAGCGCATTCACAATGGCAATTCCCGCGTCTTCATCGCCATGAATTGAGCCCACCAGCAACAGGCGAGCTCCATCTCTATCACCGTGTCGAGTGACAAAAAGTGGCTCTTTCAAGACTGAATAGCCAAAGAGCACTGGGGTCCCACTGGGCACCTGTGAGCGGTCAAAGCCAGCGCTCTCAAGTGAGGGAAGCGTCGTTGTTGGGGTGGTGGTCGACGTCGGGGGCGCTGTTGACGTTGACGGCACTATTACTGAAGGGAACGGTGATGAAGATGAGTCCGACGGCGTGGAAATAGTCGTACTTGTTGACGAAAGTTGAGCGATTTCCGAGACTTCTTTGCTGGATACGTCGGTAGTTGCGCCCTGAGAACGATCGAGTTCAACATTGCCTGTGCCGCAACCACCCAACACGACCAGCAGGGCCAAAGCGGTAGATATACGTTGTGAAATCACGATTTGAGGTTAAGCGCTACTGAGAACAATCCGAATTCATCCATTAACAACGATGTCAAGTTGCATGTCAACACCACGTACTTGTCAAATTTTTTATGAACTCCGTCACAGCAGTTTGAGATTTGGCAGATAGCGTCATTCCCGCAATTAATCCAAGTGGCAAATTGCCACGCCCTTACCCCCTTGGGAGAAACATGAAGAAGACTGCAACCAAGGTTGTCGCGTCACTCTTTGCATTCTCACTCATCGCCGCGGCATGCGGCGGTAGCGATGATGCAGCCGACGCACCAGCCGATGAACCAGCCTCAGAAGAAGCATCTTCAGAAGAAGAAGCAGCTTCGGGCGAAGTTGTTGAGATCACAGTGACTGGCCCGGAGCGTTCCGACGAAGAAGCTGGCGCACTCCAGCAGGTTCTCGGAGCATGGGGCGACGCCAATGGCG
>JAPOIQ010000166.1 GCA_029978815.1 bacterium | reverse complement strand
CTGCAAACGCGCGGTCGGCAATTGACGTGAAATCGGTTCGAAGAGTCTCCATCACCTCAGCGGTAGACGGTTGAGTCGCGAACCATGCGACAGCATCACCAATCCACAGCGGGTTCTCCCACACGCTGTACTGGTCATCGCTGGCAATCGGGCCTTCCCAGTCAGGTATCCACTCTGTTGCCATCCGATCGTTACTCAACACCATCCAACGGACACCAAATCGCGCAAGTTGCTCGGTCGGAACCGGAGCCGAAAGCGAATTTCGTAATGGCAGATCGATCGCCGGTGTTGCAGAGAACGCGTAGAGCATTGCTGCCCAATTTTGTGTGACCTGAACCCCTCCGTCGTATCCATCGAGTGATTGCAAGCCAAACCAAGTGTTCGAATTGGGTCGAAGACCTCTCACGAGTTCGTCGTGAGGACCTGCATCAGGGGTAAGAGCCACGACATACCCACCACCGCTCGCCCTCGACATCAGCTCTGCGATTGCTGGCGATGGTGAACGCCCGACAGCGGAGTCCATCGTGATCCGATTCGGGATTGCCGAGAGCGACAGCACCGCAAGCTCGACAACGACCACGACTGCGAGCACGCGCCCAATGTGTTTCGAGGTGACGACGACCGGTATCAGCATCACGATGAGAGCGGTAACGAGCCACAGCACGCCAGCCGTTCGAGTACCTGAAGTGATCGGACCAGCCGCTATTGCAAGTACCGCAAGGCCGATCGCCGCTGCACCGGCCTGTTGTGTCCGACGGGATCGCAATCTTTTCGCAGCGTCGACTCCGGTACCAACGAACAACGCAAGAAGAATGCCAACAATTGCGAGCCACCTCACTGACACCCTTCCCAGATCAAAACCAGGCAGAAGGCGGAACGCAACGGTGAACATCGGAGTTCGAGGACCAAATGACCAGATCAGTCCGAGTGCCATCACCACACTTAATGACAAACCCCACCAGCGATGTGAGGGATCTATAACTGATGCGACAATGCCAAACAGACCCATCATCACCGCAGCGACACCAAACCACCCGATTGCTTCGAACGCTCCTGAAAATGCCGCCGGGTCACCACCGGTCATCGTTCCGAAGAGTGCCTGCGCCGCCTTACGGATCTGGAGCACATACATGCCATTTCCAAGGTCATTAAATGAGCGCCCTGCCTCGAGAGAGGCTGCGCGGCGAGCGTCAACTGTTGCCAGCAGTTGCGGCAGAGCCATCGCAGCAGCGAGTACTGCCGCAACGACAAGTCGAAGCACACCCGTCCGATAGCGGAGCATGAGACCGAACGTGAACAGCGCAGCTACCACCACCACCTCGAGAATGAGCTGAGGGTGGCCGCTCAGCAGCGTTGCGGTTGCTGCGAGCGCAAGAAGACCGACTTCTCGCCAGCCACGTCGGGCTGTGACACAGGCGTGCAACGCCACCAGCAGAACTGGCAGCCATGCAATCGGTTGGATCTGTTCGAATTGCACGGTCTTCGTCTGAGTCGATCACGCAAGGATTGCCACAACTCCGGTGACTGCTCCTCCGAGCGGAGACAATCCAACTCGTTTTGCAAGCGCAACCATTCCTAGTCCGAGTAGCAGCATGTGGCCCACCACGATCAGTCCGTGCCCATAGGACGAGCCAAAGACGAGCGCAACAAGCCGCGGCGGGTAGAGAACTCCGACTGCGTGGTTTCCAAGATGTGGCGCAGTGCCGAAGATGAATTCGTTTAGAAACGGGATGCGCCACTCTCGAATCGCCTGCAGTGACACCTCTGTGTTCGGCCCAGAATAGGTTGCCCCGTCGTAACTCACCACGTGATTGCCTGGCCACCAGAACGCCCTTGTGCTGAGGATCGCCGCGACTGCGGCAGCGAATTGCGCAAACCGCCAAGTCATCGAAAACGGGCGAGGTGAAGACACGCCAATAGTTTGGCTTGCCGACCGACAAAACCTTGGCTCTCACCAGTCCGGCTTGCGACAACATTGGTAGGCGTGACGTGTAGCGTTCGGTCTCGTTATCGCTGCAATGCATAGTTCACCACTAGGGGCCATCATGAGTCACTCGCGTTTCCATCTCGCAATTCCCGTTCACGATCTCGAGGCTGCTTCTGCGTTTTATGGGGGCGTGCTCGGCTGTTCTCAAGGGAGAAGTGCCGACACATGGATCGACTGGAACCTTTTCGGCCACCAGGTCGTCACTCACCTGCACGAGGGTGCAGGGGTTGATGTTTCGAACCCGGTTGATGGACACGATGTACCCGTGCCCCATTTCGGAGTCATTCTCGACCCGCCAACGTTTCAATCGCTTGCCGAGACCTTGCGAGAGGCATCATGCGAGTTCGTCATCGAGCCGTACGTCCGCTTTGAGGGCGAAGTGGGTGAACAATGGACAATGTTTCTGCTCGACCCATCCGGAAATGCCCTGGAATTCAAAGCATTTGCCCATGACGAGCAAGTGTTTGCGTCGTAGGTCCAGGCAGCTCGGACCGACCAGCGTTTATTGGTTCAACGCAACGTCGAGGTACTGCTCGAGTTGACCGTCGGCCAACTGGCCGCTGTGCCTCCACTGCACGACCCCGTTTTCGTCAAGCATCACAAGGTACGGGTAGCCGGTTGTGCCGAACGCTTGGGCGGCGGTAGCCGCCTCATCATCTGCCATGACGAGAAATGGCCAGCGTTCACGAAGCAACCATTCTGACGGCGGATAATTAGGGCGGTCGGCTGCCGTTGCGGTCGCAACACCTACGACATTCAGTCCTTGCGGTACTGACAGACTCTCTGCCCACTCGACGAGATCAGGGACCTCGGCCTGACAGTGAGGACACCAGTGGGCCAAGAACACCACGAGGGTTGGTGAGCCTGGTTCGACAACGATTGGTGACCCGTCGAAGGCCTGCCCCTCAAGCACAGGGGCAGTGAGGCCTGCGCCAGCATCTGTTGCGGTATCGCCTTCAAACCCCGGCAACGGATCTCCGGTCACGGTGATCGGTCCGTTCTCCGAGAGCTCTACCGCCGAATCTGAACCCCCGCCGGTGGCGACAACAATGACAATTGCAACGAGAGCGACGAGAACGACTGATCCAAGGATGAACAGCAATTGTCCGCGCCGGCTTGAAGAATCTGAATTCGATGCCATATTGGCTCAGGCTAGACGACCAACCTTTCACCGACACCCTCAGGTGACGAATTGTCAGGCGGTTAGAAACCTGCCGGCTGATGAGGAATGTACGGTGCTGTCAATCGTTGGACTTCATCATCGGAGAGTTCGATTTCGAGTGCTGCGACTGCGTCGTCAAGGTGCGCCGCTCGAGTGGCTCCAACGATTGGCGCGGTTACCCCCGGATGCGAGAGCACCCACGCAAGCGCGACCCGAGCCATCGATGTTCCTCTACCAGCTGCAATTTCAGCGACTGCCCCGACTACGTCACGGTCAGACTGCTCGGTGACATCGCGCCCGTATAAGCCACTGCCAAAGGCGTCAGTGTCGCTACGCCCCGTCGATGTATCCCATGTTCGGGCAAGTCGACCACGAGCAAGCGGGCTCCACGGGATGACCCCGACACCTGTCGCTTCGCAGTACGGCAACATCTCGCGCTCCTCCTCGCGCATGAGAAGGTTGTAGTGATTCTGCATACTGACGAACTTGGTCCACCCGTTGAGTTCGGCCGTGTGCTGCGCGGTGGCAAACTGCCACGTCCACATCGACGATGCACCGATATAGCGGACCTTTCCCGACCGAACAAGGTCGTTCAACGCTTCCATCGTCTCTTCGATCGGAGTTTTCGGGTCCCAGCGATGAATTTGATAGAGATCGATGTAATCGGTTCCGAGTCGTCGAAGGCTGTCGTCGACCTCTGTCATGATGACTTTGCGTGACAGCCCCGCACCGTTTGGTCCTTTTCTCATGCGGCCGTTGACTTTCGTAGCGATCACCACCTCAGAGCGCCGAACGTCAAGGTCTCGCAATGCCCTTCCTAGGTACTCCTCGCTCGTCCCGAGCGAGTAGACGTTGGCGGTATCGAAGAAATTGATACCCAATTCGAGCGCCTGTTCGAAAAATGGCCGGCTCGATTCCTCATCAAGACTCCAAGGGTGCGTTCCTCGATCAGACTGGCCGTAACTCATACAGCCAAGACAGATTCGGGACACTTCCAAACCGGTATTTCCTAAGCGGCGATATTCCATTTCTAGATCATCTCAGGAACTGTCCAACGCCGACGAGGTCGGCCACCTCGGAAAGCGAAATCGTCGACAACTACGCTCCAGAGATGGGTACTTCGCCGAATGCTTCCGCGTCATCAGTGCAGGCCGAGCATCACGACGTCATCGTTGTAGGGGCTGGAATTTCTGGTATCGGTGCGGCCTACCATCTACAGAAGTTGTGCTCCGACCGG
>JAPOIQ010000297.1 GCA_029978815.1 bacterium | reverse complement strand
TTCTTTAGTTTCGGACTCAACCAATGGTTGCAATATCGAGGAATCGGGCGATGGACCGACTACCTCTACGGCGAGAAGGTCTACCTCGTGCTGAGCTTGGTGGCGAAGTCAGTACTTGCATGGTTCATCTACTTCGGATCACTCGCGAACTAGCACCCACTCCTTATGGGAGGCCTCCGCACGATTCTCACTGGAGCGACCGTGGAAGATGGCCGGTGCCCCGCTCCCTGAGTTCATCAGCATCGCAAACACGACATCGTGTCTCAACATGCATTGCGGTGATCGACATTTGCGTACCCCGAGACCGTTCGATGAGTGGAACGGGATGAGCAACAACATCGGTTGATCCACATCGCTCACAATGCGGCGCAGCCGGACGATTCCAACTCAACGAGCATTTGCTGCATGTGATTGTGATGAGAGCATCATTGCGTTCACCAGAGAGATGATCATCTGTCTCACAGTTTGGGCAACTGATGTCGAGTGACATACCAGTGAGGTTAGGCAACTTCGGCGGTGACCCGGTGCCGGTCGACCGGCAAAGGCGTGAGTGCAGCAATCACTCCTGCGGTGATCGGGAGAACGAGAACCAGTCGTGCGGCACCCGTATACGAACCAACCCAATCAGCCAGCAGGGAGAAGACAAATGGTGCGATGGCCGTGGAGATCACCATCACCGATGTCATTCGGCCGCGCCACGTGCCAAGCGTTTCTTTCCCGATCCAGCGAGCAAGTAGAGCGCCTTCACTCGCCGCAATTGACGCGCCTGCAGACCCCAGCGCAATAGCAAACCCGATCGCCCCGAGCTTTGAGTTCACAAAGGTGAGCGAGAGCACTGCGATCGACAGGACCGTCATAGCGAACGGGACAACCACTCGACTTGGAACACGATCAACTAATCGCCCAATCGTGAGAGCCACGACCGCTGACGAAATACTCTGTGGCAAGAAATTGCTCGCTGCTGCAGCTGGCGAGAGACCTCGCTCACCAAGAACTGCAATTTGGTGGAAGGCGAGAGCGGTCGAAACGAACCCCATCGTTGCGTATCCAAAGGTGACGACAAGAAAGCCATTTCGGCGGAGGTAACGGGGCTCGAGCACTCCCGATGAGTCCTCCGTGCTGACCGGTTCGTCTGAATGAGGATGCTCAAGTCGGAGCCTGCGAATGACTCGAGCCATCACAACACCCATTCCGAGTACCACAACTCCTTCGAGCATCCAGGTCGCCTGCCAGCCGAGTCGCGGAATAAACCGTGCAGCAACAAATGGAGTGAGGGCAATGGTCGAGCCACCGAGTGCCGTGAGTAGACCGAGGGCGGCTCCGCGACGATGGACGACATTTTTTGCGACGAATACCGACGCGGACAACGGCATGCCTGTTTGACCAAATGACCGGAGGCCATATATCGCAATCGTCAACACGATGAGGTTTGGTGATTGAGAGGCCAACAAGGTTGCGAGACACAGTCCGAGTGCAACCCACGGCAACACGGTTGCAACACCTCGACGGTCGATGATGCGCCCAAGCCAGGTTCCCGTCGTTGACGCTGCGAGAGTGCCAATCAAATATGCGAAGGTCAATTGCCCTCGAGAGACGTCAAGGTTCTCGGTGAGTGGGTCAACGAACACCGAGAACCCAGCGGTCTGACCTGGTCCCGATAGTGCGATCAACACGGCGCCAGTGCCGATGATCGATCGTCGATGTTGTTGAGGCGTTGCCACGATTCTCCCTCTGAGCCGGTCTGAACCTACTCAGTGTGGACGCTCAATTGGTGTACGTTTGCAACGCCCCGTTCTCATCTGCCAAGCGGGCCAACAACGGCGACAGATCCCAGTGTGATCCACCAAGTGACGCAGAGTAATGACGGATTCGCTCAACAATCTCGGCGAGACCAACCGAGTCAGCCCAGTGCATTGGGCCCCCCCGGTACAGAGGCCAGCCGTAACCGTTCACCCATACAACGTCGATATCGCTGCCGCGAATCGCAATCTTCTCTTCGAGAATCTTCGCTCCCTCGTTCACCATCGGGTACACACATCGTTCGAGCACCTCTTGGTCGGTCACCTCACGCTGCTCGACACCTTGCGCGATAGCAAAGTCTTTGATGAGTTGCTCAACTTCTGGGTCGGGGGTTGACGCCCGAGTATCAGGGTCGTACGTGTAGTAGCCGCGACCGTTCTTCTGACCGCGACGACCGTTCTCACACAGCACTTCTCGCACCGTTGAACTCGATGACGTTGCTTCGTTCCAGCCAATGTCGAGACCGGCGAGATCCATCATGGCGAATGGCCCCATGGGGAAACCAAAGTCGTACAACACTCGGTCAATTTGGGCTGGCGTTGCTCCCTCAAGAATCATCCGGTCAGCCTCAGCGCCACGCATGAAGAGCATCCGGTTGCCAACAAACCCGTGGCAGACGCCGACGAGCACGGCGATCTTGTTCACCCGCTTCGAGATTGCCATTGCGGTCGCAACGGTCGTGTCGGACGACTTTGCACCTCGCACAACCTCGAGGAGTTTCATCACATTCGCCGGTGAGA
>JAPOIQ010000080.1 GCA_029978815.1 bacterium | reverse complement strand
TGCCGATGAGGAGATTGCAGCATTCCCAACGACGACATCATCAACTATCGAACCCGCAATGAGTGATGTCGCGGCTGCGTCTTCATCAACGACGACCACTGTCGAATTGGGGTGTGACTGGACGAATAGTTGCACCGTCTACGACACACCGGTGTTCGATGATGAAGGCATGCTTCGGTCGTTTTCGGTAAACGGGGCACCAGTTGAACAAATCGTGATTGGTCCTGGGCCTCTCGTAGCTGTCGAGTCGGTGCAGGCTCGCGTGGTGTCGGGGTATCGAGCGCCATCGGGCGTCACTGCGGTCATCGTTTCGGTGACCGCTGGCGACGAATCCCTGACGACGTTTGGCTTTGCAGCAATTCAACGTCCACTCACGACAAGTAGCGCGGCACCCGTTGAAACATCCGGCGCGTGGGGGCCGGAACAAATTGCTGCCGGGCAAACGGGTGAGTTGTTACTCGTCTTCGCAGACACGCCGCTTGACGGCGATGTGGTGTTCTCTGTAGTGACATCGTCAAGTATCGATCTTGAACTTGAGTTGCCGCTGATTACCCCGTAGAACGTGGGCGTGTCATTACCCCATGGAGGGCACAGCAATTGGGGTCTCGGGTTGATCGATGACCTCGAGGGGCGTGGTACGAATCGAGACACTGACCTTGCCGGGCAAAGCATTGACGAGCACCGTGCGAAGCGCGTCGAGCCCGACGGGTTGACCGGCTGCGGCAAGATCGACAAGCACACTCCAACCTGCCGCCGATGATCCATTCACGGTCGTGGAAAGCACCCGAACACTGCTTCGTCGACCGACCCACGCATCGACGAGTCGTGCTACGCGATCCGTTGGTGGTTCATCCGCGAGCGTGGGGTCAAACGATTGAATCCAACGAATGTCGAGGGTGACCGCAACACCGACAGCTTCCGCGACATCGTTTGCGAGTTCTGGTGAGCTCGGTGGCGCGGCTGGTCCACTTACAACGACGTCGACTTGTCCATCGGCCACCGTTACTTCGAGAAGTTCAAGCACAACCCCTTTGGCGGCTACCGCTGCGATCCATTCGTTCAGCACGGCGGTGGCAACTTCAGATGGGTCAGCTGCTGGCGGCGTGCCTGCTGTCGCTGAGCCTTGTGCCCGAGCATCCCATCGCACGGTCACTTCAGCGTCAGCCCCTAGTACGGGCACGAGCCGTGTGGCAAGTGCATAGGCGTCTGGTGGTTCATCAAGCCCGGTGAGTTCGACGGTCACGGAGGCACCAAGAACGTCGAGGGTGGTGACCTCAAGGTCTCGTCCGCCGAGCCACGATTCGATTTCGGTGAGAATTTCGTTTTGTTGGCGCGATGATTCTGCGGCGTTGAGTGAGCGGGAGGTCAACGGAATTGCAATCGCAACCGTTGCGATAAAGATCCCGACGACCACCGCTGCCATCCGAGAATCTCTGAAGAAAAATCGGGCAGTCGGAATGACGCCAGTGATGAGCAACGTCGCCAAAGCGCTGAAGGCGATCGCAAATAGGTTGGTGGCGTACAGCAGCGCCGAGCCCTCGGCGAGTACTCCTTCGCCCGCCCCGATGAGAATGCCGGTGGCGGCAAGCGGC
The DNA here is from genome assembly GCA_029978815.1 of bacterium. Lineage (GTDB taxonomy): Bacteria > Actinomycetota > Acidimicrobiia > Acidimicrobiales > Ilumatobacteraceae > Casp-actino5. Next base: position 4,353 of record JAPOIQ010000080.1, on the reverse strand, counting down.
GGTACCAGCGCAACTGCAACAGCGACACCAGGAAGGGTGGCCGACACATCTTCGTGAGCGATTGCGTATGCCCCGGCTGCTCCAGCTGCGATTGCGACGACGAGGTCACGAATATCTGGGCTGGTTCGTCCCAATATTTCGCTGCCGAGATCGAGGCTCGGCAGTAGTCGTGAGAGCACGATCGAGAAGAGCAGTGACCAGAGCGAACCGATTGCGACCACGAAGGCTGCTTGAACCGCTCGGCGTCCGAGGCCGAGGCCAACTGCGGCGGAGAAACTCATGATTGGGGTCATGAGCGGAGCGATGAGCATTGCGCCGATCACCACTGCCACCGAGTTAGCGGCGAGGCCCATTACTGCGATGGTCACCGAAAGGGTGAGCATCAAGAAGAACCGAACGAGCCACTTTCGGTCTTGGTCTGGGATGAGACGCTTGAGTACATCGATACGTTCGTTGCGATCAAAGCGCTCGTCATCGTTGAACAGTCGCGAGAACTCGACTAGCGAGCGGTTTGGGCGACCTTCGTTCACGATGTGATGTTACGGCTCCCCGTGTAGGGCCGGGGGTCAGCGACCCATCGCATAGAACTCAGCATTAGGTGAGATTCCGGCGAAATTCGCAAGTCGGTTCGAGAGCGCAAAGAATGCGGTGATCGCGCCGATATCCCAAATCTCGTCATCGGTGAACCCTTTTGCTCGCATCTCGTCGATTTCCGCATCGGTAACGGTTGCGGAATCAGTTGCAACATGGAGAGCAAATTCGACGATGTCGCGTTCGCGCGGGGTGAGGGTTGCTTTGGCTGGGTTGATCGCAACCTGATCGGCGATGAGCGGGTTTTTTGACCGGATGCGAAGGATGGCGCCGTGGGCGATGACGCAGTACATGCATTCGTTGACGGCGGAGGTTGCAACAACGATGAGTTCACGTTCGGCCTTTGACAGTCCGTCAGATTTGTCCATCAGGGTGTCGTGCATCGCAAAGAAGGCTCGAAACTCCTCTGGTCGCGCGGCGAGTGCAACAAACACGTTCGGTACGAATCCTGACTTCTCGGCAACCGACTCGATGAGTTGCCGAATGTCATCGGGCATCTCATCGAGGGTCGGAACATGGAACCTGCTGATGTCGCTTGCGCTCATCTCAAGATGATCGCAGATATTGGTTACGAAGTTGAAGGGCGGCCGACAATTGCGAATGCGGCTGCGGCGGCATTGCCGACGTTGAGTGAGTCAACATCGTCATTGAGCGGGATTCTCACCTGTCGATTAGCAACGCTCATTGTTGACTCGAGTAACCCTGGGCCTTCAGCGCCAAGCATGAGGGCGAGTCGTGGCGGTATGTCGAGTTGCCAGATGTCATCGGCGTCGTGGTTAGGTGTAAGCGCCCACGTTGTCCAGCCAGCAAGGAGGCTGCGCAGGTCGTCAGCTCCGTCGAATCGCATGGTTGGAACATGAAGGACCTCACCCATTGATACCCGCACACTTCGGCGTGTGTAGGGGTCCATGCAGCGGTCGTCGAGGATGAGCGCTTGTACGCCGAGCGCGTGAGCACTTCGAGCGATCGCGCCGAGATTCTCTGGGTCGTTGAGGCCCTCGAGCACTGCGATCTTGTTGAGACCGTCGAGCACCTCGTGTCGTTTGTTTCCCTGTGGAATCGGTTTGCGATCGGCAGCGGCGATCACGCCGCGGTGAAGATCAAAGCCAGTGACTGCGAGCATGACATCACGGTCACAGCTGTATAGCGGTGCGTCGACTTCATGTGCGGAGAACAACTGCTGTAGTCGCTCAACTTTTTCGTGGAGGACGAGTGCTGAGCGAATGCGGTGGCCGCTAGTGAAGAGACGTTCGATGGCGACTGGGCCTTCGCAGATGAAGAACTCATCTCCTTCGAGCTTGCGACGCCCCGGGATGTTGGTGAGATCGCGATAGTCCCAGAGACGAGCGTCGTCTGCTGTTGCGACGGGCCGAGGGGTGACGTCACTCACTTGGGAATCGGAATGGCGTAGGTGCCTTGAGCTGTGGCGGTGATGCGTTCTGGGTCGTCGTCCATCCACACTTTGACGGTGCCGACGATTGAGCGTCTGGTAACGATGTCGATATCGGCGCGGGCCCACACGATCTTTCCGATGGCCGGGCGTAAGAATCTGATTGAAAGTTCGCTGGTGAGGGCCATCTGTTCAATTCTTCCGAGTGCAGCGAAGCAGCCGTACCACAGCACGGCGTCGGCTGCACCGAATTGTGTCGGACCTGAGACGTATCCGCCGGGGCGAATATGTGAGTCCTCAACCTCGAGACGGGTGATTGCGTAGTTGTTACCAATTTCGTGACAGCGGTGGCTCGAGCCAGGAAATGATGACTGGACAGCAGCGTTGATTGCTTCGACGGTGAGGGCAACGGGCTCGGTGGTCATCCCATCAACCTAGATCGCGCCACACTGGTGTCTATGGCTCGGCTGGATGCGAACCGAATTGCTGCGTGGCGAGGCCTGCAGGCGCGCGTTGCGGATGTTGAGCGAATGATTGATGCTGCGTTGCGCAACGAGTGGGATATTCCGCTCAATTGGTTTGATGTTCTGGCCGGTCTGCAGCGCCTCGGAGGGTCGGCTCGTCCAACTGCACTTGCAGAGGCGGTTGGGCTTCCGATGTCGAGTCTGACGAGACGACTCGACCGGTTGGAAGAAGACGGATGGGTGACGAGACAGCGCACGACGATCGACGGCGACCACCGGGCGATGCGTGTTGCGCTCACGGCTCGTGGCCGAACGCTATGGCGCGCAATGAACGTGACGTATCGGCGCGCTGTTCAATCGACGTTTGCTGAACGCATGGACGATGCACTCATCGAGGCGATACATGTCGCGATCGAGATGATGACTCCGATTCCTGTCGTCGAGGAAGATCCCTTCGACGACTATGTGTGAACTGCTGCAGTTGCAGTTGTTGCCTTATCACCCTCAGGCGTCGACGTACATCGACTCAATTTCGTCGGCGTATTTCGCATGAATACCTCGACGCTTGAGCTTTGAGGTTGGTGTCAGCAAGTCGGAGTCAGGCAGCCATTCTTCACCGAGCAAGACAAACTTCTTGATCTGTTCAACCTGAGCAAATTTGGTGTTTGCCTCGTCGACTCCGGCTTGCACTGCAGCGAGGACATCAGGGTCAGACGCAAGGTCTTCGAGACTCATTCCCTCTTTGCCATTGGCTGCAGCCCATACGGGGGCGGTTTCTGGGTCAAGTACGAGCAGTGCGGAGACGAACTTGCGGTTATCTCCGATCGCACAGGCCTGTCCGACGATGGGAATCATCTTGAGGGCGGCTTCAAGGTTGGCTGGGCTGATGTTCTTTCCGCCAGAAGTGATGATGAGTTCTTTCTTCCGGTCGACGATCTTGAGATATCCCTCTTCGTCGAGCGTTCCGATGTCGCCGGTGTGGAACCAACCGTCGGCGTCAAGTGCTTCGGCGGTCTTGTCAGGAGCTTTCAGATAACCCTGGAAGATGTTGCCGCCGCGGGTGAGCACTTCGTCTTCGTCACCGAGCTTGATTTCCATACCGGGACAAATCTGGCCGACGAAGCCCGGCTTGTTTGCTTTCGGGCTGAAGGTGAGCGGGCCGGTGGTTTCTGACAGGCCGTAAATCTCGGTGAGGTTGATACCGACGGCGTTGAACCATTCGATGATCTCTGATGGGATTGGTGCCGCGCCGGTGATAGCAATCTTCAACTCGTCCATGCCAACGAGTGCGCGAACTTGCGAGAACGCAACGGCATCGAGGAATTCCCAGGTGTCTCGCTGTTCTTGGGTGATCGTGCCAGCACGCTCTGCTGCCTTGATCTCAAGTGCCGCGGCAACTCCATCGTTGAAGGCCTTCTGGCGCTCTGGGTCGGCCGCAAGTGCGGCGTTGACGCCGGCGTACACCTTTTCGAAGACTCGTGGAACGCCGAACAGCATCGATGGGTGTACTTCGCCGAGATAAGCCGGCAGCAAACCGGGGTCAGGGCAGGTCGAAACTTCGCCACCTGTGATGAGCGCTTGGTAGTGGCTGGTGACTCGTTCAGCGATGTGCGCCATTGGCAGATACGAAATGACCCGCCAATTCTCGATGTCGTCTTCTTCGAGCACTTCTTTCAAGATCGCAACTGCGTATACGACGTTGTACTGGGTGATCATCACGCCTTTGGGCGGCCCAGTCGTTCCTGAGGTGTAGATGAGTGTGGCGAGGTCATCGGGGCTGGTGACAGCTGCGAGTGTCTCGAGGTCGGCTTCCCCATTGGCGAGGAGGTCGTCGACGAGTCGGACACCTTCAGGAAGCCCACCGATGGGTGCTTCGATGACGAAGATGTGCTCGAGGAGGGGCAATTG
>JAPOIQ010000394.1 GCA_029978815.1 bacterium | reverse complement strand
TGGAGCAGAGATGGCGATACAAACCGCTGTCCAAGCAGCGAATACGAGTGCGAGCAGGGGAGAACGTGTCATCTCATGTGTCATCGTACGAAGATGAGAAGTTGTTACAAGGCAAATGCGGTGCTGGTTAGTTGTAATGCACTGATAGAGGTGCGTGCCGGGGAATTATTCGCCCGCCACCTCAAAAAGCACCTTGGCGGTGGCGCTTCTGTCATCGAGAGAACGGAACGCTTCGATTGCGTCATCGAAGGAGTAAATCTGTCCGATTGGTGGCTTGACCGCTCCTGACTGGACGAGCGGTACCAGCCGCGCATGGATATCTCGAGCTAGTTCGGGGTCGGCTGCAATTGCTTCTCCCCACGCTGCTCCAACAATGCTCACATTGCGGAGGAGCAGCCGGTTGACCTTGATCGAGGGAATCTCTCCAGCAGCAAAGCCGACAACGACGAGCCGGCCCGAGCGGGCCAGTGCGCGTACGCCATCGAGGAAGCGGTCTCCTCCGACGGGGTCGTATGTCATGTCGACGCCTCGCCCTCCGGTGATTTCGAGGACCTCATCCTTCCAGGTGTCACTCACCAAGACGGTGTGGTCGGCGCCAGCAGCTGCGGCGACCTTTGCTTTTTCGGGGGTCGAAACAAGACCAATGATGGGGCCAGCCCCGAGACCTTTCGCCACCTGAATGGCCGAGGTACCAACACCGCCTGCCGCCCCGAGGACGAGCACCGACTCGCCTGCTGTGAGCCCGCCCCGGTCAACAAGGCAGAACATCGCGGTCTGATAGTTGAGAACAAACGCCGCCCCTTCGGCGAGTGACATCTCGTCGGGCAACTTGAAGACCTGATCTGGATGGCCGGCGACAACCTCGGCATGACACGTGTTTCCCCACACTGCAACACGGTCGCCAGCGACCACGCCAGCATCAGCGGGTGCTGACCTGACGATGCCTGAAGCCTCAACTCCGGGAATAAATGGCGGCTCCGGTCGAATTTGATACATGCCCTTCGTCTGCAGCAGGTCGGGGAACGAGACGCCTGCGTATGCAACATCGATGATGACGGAGCGGCCATCGTCAGTTGGTTCTGAGCGATCGACGATGGCCAGGCCATCGGGGCCGGTGAGTGATTGAACTTCAAGCGCACGCATGTGTGAATCTCCTCTTTCAGTTGGTTGCAAATCGGTTGGCGGGTGGCGCGGGTTGTGACGCGGTGAACGTCAGCACACCGTCATCAAGTGAGTTCTTCAGCAGAGCTTTCTTATCTGGGGCAAGCCGCTGCGGATTTGTCCATGGTTCTCGATCTCCCTGTTTTGGGAGCATCGGCATCATCCGTTGCATGTAGCCGGATGAGAAATCATCGATCCACGGGCGACGTGGCATGTCGACCTCACCTGGTCGAAGGCGAGGCGTTACTTGTTGGGTGCCAGTTTTTCGCATGTGGTTGAGAAGGCGACAGACATACGTGCTGGTGAGGTCGGCGCGCAGCGTCCACGAGGCGTTGATGTACCCGAAGGTGGAAACAAGGTTTGGCACATCTGAGTACGCAACTCCGCGGTAGGTGAATGTGTCGGCAAAATCAATCGTCTTGCCATCGACGACAAAG
>JAPOIQ010000359.1 GCA_029978815.1 bacterium | reverse complement strand
CGTCACGAAGCACAAGATTGAAGGCGTGCACCTCCGGCTCGCGTTCGTCAATGCGTTGAAGATGTTCAGAGAGCACATCTACGGCTGAAGTGGCACCAGCTGCCACGGCATCTGCAATGGCACGCGCCCGTTGAAACGTGCTCATAGCTCGAGTCCCAGAATTGGTGGAACACCGAAACGCCCATCGGTTGCATCAGGTGCGGCGGCAAGTACCTCGTCGTGATCAAGCGTCTCATGCGGGATGTCATCACGCATCACATTGACCAACTCATACGGCTGAGTCATCGGCTCGACATCATCGAGATCAAGAGCGTCGATATCAGCGAAATGTGCAAGCATCCCGGCAAGACGGGTCGTTGCCTCGTCGAGTTCGGCATCGCTTAATTCGAGTCGCGCAAGTTTCGCAACTCGCTCAACCGCTTGACGATCAATCTGTTCGGACACCCTCTTGAGGCTACCGGTCGTCATTCATGGCGGTCTGTTGCGCTGTGGGATCTTCGACATCAGATCGCTGAGGCCTTGTGATTGCGAGATAGAGGACCCCTCCGACAATTGCCGCGAGCGCGACCCACTGATTCCAACGCAGCCCACCAAGGACCGACGCATCATCGATACGCAAACCTTCGATCCACAGACGACCAAGTCCGTAGCCAGCCACATAAAGAGCGAACAGTCGTGAGCCAGCGAAACGTGAAGACGAACTGAGACGAACTAGGCACAAACTCAATGCAAGTGTCCACAGGCTCTCGTACAAGAAGGTTGGGTGGAAGGTGGTGCCCGATTCGTAAGTTGCTGGCATGTGTGCGTCGTCAATTTGTAACGCCCATGGCAACGTTGTCGGCCGACCAAACAGTTCTTGGTTGAACCAGTTTCCCCATCGTCCAACCGCCTGCGCAAGCGGAATAGCTGGAGCCGCAGCATGCAAGGTATCGGCCGTCGAAATCCCAAACGACCGGGCGCGTAAGACGCCAACAATTGTGCCGAGCAGCACGCCCCCTGGGATTCCTAGGCCACCGTGCCAGACCTTCGGGATTTCACTGAGGTTGTTCGCAAAGCGATCCCACTCGGTGACGACGTGATAGAGCCGGGCCCCAATGAGACCTGCTGCGACACCCCACATTCCAATTGATGGGGCAGCATCGGCGGCTCCAGGTTTACGTTGTTCGATACCGATTCCGAGACGTCGCACCGCCAAGATCACGCCGATCGCGATGAGCAGGCCATAGGCGCGGAGTTCAAGCGGACCAATCGACAGGCTCGACCAGGACGGAGACGGAATGGCTGCGAAAATGCTCACAATTCAGCGATCAATTCGCCAGTTGTGAAATGAATGCTAAGGATTGCTCAACGATGAGGTCCTTGTCGTAATCCTGAGTAGCAACGTGGTACGACCTCTTCAACCACACGTGTTCGACAGCGCCGCCATAGGTCGCCGCCAAGTGCGCACTGTCAGCAGGATCTACAACGTGGTCTTGCTCGGAGGTAAACAGCAGAAGGGGCGCAGTGAGATTTCCCCACTGTTCACATCGGGGACGAACCCCTTCAAAGAACATCGATCTAAGCGGAATGAGCGGTGTCCCCTCGTATGCGGTCTCGGTGACGTCAGGATCGGCGATATCGGAGCCGATGCCGGGAAGAATCGTCATTCCGTCCTCAATGAGTTCCTCAACCATCTCGACCTCCTCTGGAGATCGCATCCGAGCGACGGGGTTCACACAAATGAGGCCCGCCGCAGGGCGTGCTCCACCGACGGCGAGGGTCAGTAACCCACCCATCGAAAGGCCAGCCACGACGACACGATCGCAACGCTCAGCGAGCGCATCAAAGGAACGAAGTGCCGCACCAAACCAATCATCCCAGCCGGTGGTCATCATGTCCTCGACCGTTGTCCCGTGGCCCGGTAGGCGAGGCATTTCAACGTCAAGACCGTTTGTCACCGCGGCCTCCGCGAGAATCCTCACAGACGATGGATT
>JAPOIQ010000115.1 GCA_029978815.1 bacterium | reverse complement strand
CGGCTCGTGATGGTTTGGTGCGGTTCAACTGAGGCTTACCAAGAACCAAGTGAGGTGCACGCTTCGGTTGCAGCGTTTGAACAGGGCTTGAAAGACAATGACCCCAATATTGCGCCTAGCCAGATCTATGCGTACGCGGCGCTCCAGTGTGACGTGCCATTCGCAAACGGTGCCCCAAACCTCACGACAGACCTTGACTGCATCGTTGAACTTTCGAAGCAGCGCAAGGTTCCCATTGCGGGCAAGGACTTCAAAACTGGCCAGACATTGATGAAGACCATTCTTGCTCCTGGTTTGAAAGCCCGAATGCTCGGTCTTCGTGGCTGGTACTCAACAAATATCTTGGGCAACCGTGACGGCGAGGTGCTCGACGCACCAGAAAACTTCAAGACCAAGGAAATGTCAAAGCTCGGAGTTCTCGGAGGAATCCTCCAGCCCGAGGTCTATCCCGACCTCTACGGCAACATCGACCACGTCGTTCGCATCAACTACTACCCGCCACGAGGTGACAACAAGGAAGGATGGGACGCCATCGACATCTTTGGCTGGCTCGGTTATGAGATGCAGATCAAAGTTGACTTCTTGTGTCGCGACTCAATCCTTGCAGCACCGCTTGTTCTTGACCTTGCGCTCTTTATGGATCTCGCGCACCGTGCCGGAGAGTCCGGCGTTCAGGAATGGTTGAGCTTCTACTTCAAGGCACCGCAAGCAGCGGGCGCCCGTGATGCGGAACAAGACATTTTTATTCAGCAGACAAAACTGAAGAACACCCTTCGTGAATGGATGGGCGAGCAGCCTGTCACCCACTCCGAAGCGGGCTGATGCTCCCGAAATTCAGGGGAGGCACCGCCGCTTGCGCATCGGCTCCCTTGCAGCTGCCGACAACAATTCAGTAATCCATCATGGTCATCGCACTTGCGGTTCTCTCGGCGTTGCTCTACGGGTGGTCGGACTACATGGGTGGCCGCGCCACTCGAGAGATATCGGTACTGAGAGTCACTCTGTACATCGAGTTCCTCATGACGATCTCGTACATTGCGCTCGTCGTGCTTGACCCTGCACCATTTGTTATTCGAGATGCGATGTGGGGAGCAATTGCGGGGATCGGAGGAGTCGGGGGCGTTGCTGCGTTTTACCTCGCACTATCGATGGGAGCCATCAGTGTCGCATCGCCGGTCGCAGGCGTGCTCTCCGCCATCGTTCCAGTCATCGCAGGTATCGCGATGGGAGAGCGACCGAGCCCTCTCGCAATGATCGGCATTCTGATAGCGCTTGCGTCAGTCATTCTGGTGAGTGGAGCGATGTCTTCGCGGCGAGAAGAGATCGCAATGCCAAGGTCCCAGCTGCTTCTGGTAGTGGCGTCGGGAGCCTTGTTTGGCCTGTGGTACATCGCCCTCGATGTGGCCGGTTCGCAGAGTGGTTGGTGGCCGCTGCTGACTTCACGAACCTTGACCCTGCCGACGTTGATCGTGGCGGCATACGTCCTGCGTGACCGGCTCCGAACTGATCAACTCTCGGCCGCTGGCCGGCGCTGGACGCTTGGAGCGTGGATAACAATCCTCGCTGCAAACCTCGCTTACCTTGTGGCTGTTCGGTCAGGGTTGCTGTCGATCGTCGCTGTGGTTGCGTCGATGTACCCGGCGAGCACGATCGGTCTCGCAATCTTTATCGATCGGGAGCGACTCTCTAGGTCTCAGTGGTTGGGGGTCGGGTTTGCGGGATGTGCGCTAGTCCTCGTCGGTGTTGGCGCCTGAATTTGCATCAACAATCGCCTGAGATTCTTTCGCAGCTGCCGCAAAGATTCCTTTCGCCATGAGTGACGGCTCTGCTTTCCTTCGCTGAAGGTAAATGGCGCCGCGTCGGGAATGGACATCAGGGTCATCGGGAGCCGCCCAGCCAGCAAGATCAGCAAGATGGCACGCGATTCGAAGGTCATTCGCTGCACTCGCACGTTCCGCCTCGAGAAGGAGTGCTTCAGGCCCACCCGCCATGCGAGCAAGAACTGCCGCAAGTTGTGCATCTGGAGCGGGCTTTAATCGGCTTGGAGCCTTGTCCCACCACCCTCCAAACATCCGCCAAATATTGCGGACAACAAATTCAGGCTCGTCGTACAGCGGACGCAAATATGGAAGGGCGAGAGTCTCGCTGGGCAATGAGACCGAGTGGATGATCTCATCGAGTGTTGCGCCGTCATTCATCAGTTGAACAACCGTCGAGACGAGATATTCAAGAGCGGTAGCAATGTCGTCGAGCACCCGCTGGATGCGTTCGGTGCCAGCGATTGGCAGTCCGTGCGCGGGAACGATGAGCTCGGGTTGCATCGCTGCCATCGCTCGAAGGGCGGCGGCCCATTCCCCCGGGTACCGCTGCACTTTTTGCGGATTGCCGGCATTTGGGAAATTCCAAATAAGAAAGTCGCCAGCCATGATGGTTTTTGAATCGGGAAGCCAGAACCAGAGATGATCATCGGTTTCCCCACGGGCATGATGCGCATGAATGTCAGTTCCGCCAATGGTCAACACATGGTGATTGTCGACCTCGAGAGTTGGGCGGAGCGTCCCCTGAGGAAGGAAGCTTCTCCACTGGCGTTCAGATGTTGCGGGTGCAAGATCACCAGCCGGATCATCCTCGGTGACGAGGCCCAGATTGAGATCGGCTCTAATGCCACCGAATTGGCGAAGGTTGATATCGAGGTTCCAGTCGTTCGTTTGCTCATAACGATCAAAACGGTGAGCAACGTTGCTGTGGCCAACGACCACTGGTGATTCCCAACGTGCCGCAAACTCGCGGCTTCCGCCCACGTGATCAGCATGTCCGTGGGTGTACATGAGATGGCTAACCGGCCGTGGTTTCCAGCGGGCGATTTCATCAACAACGGCCCGGCCGGTGTTGCCGGCAGAGGTGTCGAAGGCGACGAGGCTGTCGCCGCAGTCGAGGACAACGGAATGACTGAAGCTTTCAACGATGGCTAAGTCATTGCGCAACTCTGAGAGTTCTTGAGTGACTCGGTTCACCGGCACGTCGGCAATCCCGCTGTCGATAACGCGAGAGGAAAGGTCGAGAAGATCAGCCATGACTTGACCCTAGACCTCGGCTCGGCCGACAGATTGAGTTGGGGTTCACCGATCATCGGAGCGCTTGAAAGCGGTATACCAACGAGATTTCGTTGCTGGGTAGGTACGGATCGTTGCCTGGTACTCATCATCGGCAAAACTGAGGGTCATGGCATTAGCGGCCATCACTAGTTATCAGCTTTCAGCTGCAAATTCTGACCTTGCGCGGCAATCTGGCCTCGTCGATGCCGAGTGGGTATTGCCTGCGATTGATCCGTCAGTGCTGCGGAGGTTGCAGCGGCGGTCGAATCTTCGAGCAGCGTTAAGCACCTCGCTGTGGCTTGGGCTGATGTTGCTGGCAGGTTGGGCGGTTGTCGCTACTGCGTGGTCGTGGTGGTCGATTCCAGCGGTGATTATCTATTCAGCGCTTTATGGTGGCGCGAGCGACTCTCGTTGGCATGAGATGGGACATGGAACAGCGTTTAGATCTCGCAGGGCCAACGACGCCATTTACTACCTCGCGTGCTTCATGCTGTTGCGAGGGCCAACCGTTTGGCGCTGGTCGCACTATCGACATCACACCGACACGATCATCAAGGGTCACGATGCGGAAATCGCGTTTCAACGCCCACCCAGTATCGCCGGCACTCTGTGGCGCTTTGCCCATCTCCAGGGAGGGGCAGAACTCTTACTTCGGCTCGTGCGACATGCATTTGGATCGCTTGACGACGAAGCGAAAGAGTTGGTGCCCTATCACGAGCATCGCCGAGTTGTACGCGAATCGCAAGTGATGGTTGCGGTGCTTCTCGCTTCTGTCGTTGCGAGTGCGTTCATGCAAAGCGTGTTGCCTGTTGTGCTCATCGGAGGGTCAACATTTCTTGGGGGTTGGCTCGTGGTGTTCTTTGGGATCACTCAGCATGCGGGCCTGCAAGAAAATGTGCTTGATCATCGGCGCAACACTCGCACCGTGGTGATGAACCCGGTGTTCCGCTTTCTCTATCTCAATATGAACTTTCATGTTGAACATCACATGTTCCCGAGCGTTCCTTACTATTCGCTCCCCGGGCTGCATCACTCGATAGGCGATCAACTTTCGCAGCCACTTCCTTCAACTTGGGCTGCCTATCGGCAGATTTTCGCGGCTCTACGTCGCCAGCAGGTTGATCCGACATACGAGATTCCTTTGGATCTTCCCGACATTCATGGCGATGCTCGCCCCGTTGACATAGGTGCGGAGAGTTGGATGCGTGGACCTCGGGGCGAGATCATCGTCGGATTAGACGGGTCACTCGAACATGGTGATCTTCGACGAATCGACGTGGGCAATCGAAGTCTTGTCGTCGGGAAGACGACCTCCGGTTCTCTCTTCGCCTGCGATGGGTGGTGCACCCACGCAAAGGTGCATCTCGCAGAGGGAACCGTGATTGGTGAGGAAGTTGAATGCCCCAAACACAACGCGCGTTTCGATTGTCGAACAGGAGAAGCCACCCGAAAACCTGCGAAGGATGGCATACGCGTCTACCCGGTCACGGTGTCAAATGGTCGAATCGCAATCGATCTGACGACCGACGACTCAGTAAGGCCCTGATCCGTTCTGACCGGCGGCGGGGCTCTGTGTCCTCGCAACCTCAAGCTCGTCTGCGAGAGCCGCACGAAGGGAAGGAAGGTCTGTCGAGACTGTGATCATGCGGAATCCCTGCTGGCGGCGAAGGCTGGTAAGCGGCGCACTTGCGTGAATGCCGGGAACAACTCCAGCCCGATTGCACGCCTCGACAATTGTTGCAAGCGCGTCATCAAATATCGGAGTTCCGTCGTTTCCTGTCGGCCCCAGCCCGAGGCTGATGGCCAGATCTGCCGGCCCTACATACGCGGCATCAACACCGTCAACACCGAGAATTTCGTCAACATTGTTGAGCGCTTCGAGCGTTTCAATCATCGGGATCACCGCAATGTGCGTATCTGCCCACTCTCGGTAGTCGTCATGGCGAGGAGCCGCGAGAGCTGGACCCCAACTTCTCGTTCCGCGCGGGGCATATCGAACTGCTCGAACTACCGCTTCGGCCTCTGCAGCAGAGTTCACCATGGGCACGATGACTCCATGGCACCCGGCATCG
>JAPOIQ010000165.1 GCA_029978815.1 bacterium | reverse complement strand
TATGACACGATCTCATTGCGGTGACGCTCGTTGATGCGGTTGAGTGAGCGGTCAGGGTGCTCCCACTCGGGATCGACTTTCAAGAAACGCAGGAGACCATCTCCGTAACGCCACAACTGGGCAAAGCGATACCACTGGCTGTACATCGGGAGATGACGGAACAGCCACGCGGCATGCTCGTCGACGGCGAGATGGTATTCGGGGACGTTGCGTGCCCATTGCGGGGTGCGTTGGAAGATCGTGAGCGCGGCAAGATCATTCGCAATTGTGGGAACGAGCTGCATCGATGAGGCGCCGGTGCCGATCACCGCAACCCTCTTCCCAGAAAGATCAAGATCGGTTGGCCATTTCGCAGTGTGGACAATCTGTCCGGTGAACGAGTCTTGACCATCGAAGGTTGGCGTGACCGGTTGGTTGAAGTGGCCGGTCGCGCTCACGAGAATGTCAACGGTGTCGTGACGAGATCCGCTCTCGTCAACGAGTTCGATATCCCACACATTGTTGACGTCATCCCAGGTTGCCGATTGAACTCGAGTGCCACAGGTGACTCGGTCACGAAGGTTGTTGTCATCGGCGAAGCGCTCGAGGTAGTTCAGTAATTCACTGCTGCCCGAGAAGAAGTGGGTCCAGTCGGGGTTCGGAGAGAACGAGTAGCAGTAGAAGTGGTTTGGCGTGTCGACGCCGCAACCTGGGTAACGATTTTCATGCCAAGTGCCGCCGACATCATCGTTCTTTTCGTAGAGATGCCAGTCGAGCCCAGCGATGTCGAATTGGTGAGCGAGGCATAGCCCTGATGCGCCGGCACCGATAATCGCAATGCGTGGTCGCCGGTTGCTTGTGGAGGTGATCTTCCTCGGGGCAGCTTCGGGGGAGTACCCGAAGTCTTTGCGGATCATCGGCACATATTCCGGTGGAACTTCTTCTCCGAGAAAGAACGACATCATTTTGCCAAATGTGTCAGGCCCAGGGTCGGTGATTGCAGGCTCTGAGGTGTCAGACAGCAACCAGTCGCGAGCGGCGTTCTTGATGAAGTCTGCTGTTTCTTGACTGAAGCCTGCCATGGGGTCAGCAACAAGTCGGACATCTCGTTGTGGTCGCATCTCATCGCTCAGCCATTTCTCGTCACCGGTGAGGTGGTAAAGGCAGGCAACGAGCACGCGTAGATCGGCGGTGTTCAGAGCCTCGTCGACAGTGTGAGCGGAGTGTTGGACGGAGGATGCCATGACATGATTAAATCTAGTACACACTAGAAAAGTCAAGTCCGGGGATGTCGCCGGGCAATAGGTGAACACCCACGAATGAAGAAATCTGATCGAACCCGCCAAGACATCCTTGATGCAACTGCGTCGTCACTTGCGACGGCTGGCTATACGGCTACGACCGTTAAGTCGATAGCCGAAACGATTGGAATGCAGGATGCATCGATCTACTACCACTTCTCATCTAAAGATGAGCTCGTTGGAGAAGTACTCGATATCGGAACCGCCCGCGCGGTGACTGCAGTCGATCAAGCACTGGCCGAATTACAGGACGATCACGATCCGAGAGAAGCGCTGCGGGTTGCGATCATTGCTCATGCTGAAGCAGTTCTCGGAGGTGGTGACTACCCAAGAGCGAACGTTCGAACATTTGGTCAACTCCCACCCGACCTCACGCATCGGCACCGACAAGGTCACCGAAACTACGGCCAGATATGGACACGGCTCATCGATGACGGGGTTGAATCGGGAGCGCTTCGGGGGGACCTCAACCGTTCAGTCGCCCGCCTCATCATTATCGGCGCGCTGTGTTGGGCGATCGAGTGGTTCGATGCCGGCGAGGAAGTGTCCGCTGCAGATGTTGGGGAGCACGTCTTTCAGATGGTCGTGAATGGGCTGTCGATTGGCGAGCACGAATCACCTGCCGTTTCGGTGTAGAGACAACGAATCAATTAGACACAGTCCAAAGGGGCAAGTTGTGATGTCGCTGTCACCGCAGTCGACCAATCTCGCTGAACTTGCGCGTTGGTCATGTGAAACATATTCAGAAGTCGTAGCAATTCGTGATGGAGACACATCGTTGACGTATGCCGAACTCGGCGAGGTGACGAAGAATGCAGCGGCCGCAATGATTGCTGCTGGAGTTGGCCCCGGAGATGTTGTTGCGATCTGGGCGCCGAACTGCTGGCAGTGGCTCGTGGCATCAATGGGTATCTCTCGCGCTGGTGCGGTAGTGCTTCCGGTGAACACACGGTTCAAAGGTGCAGAGGCCGCCCACGTGTTGAACACCGCTGAGGCGCGCATCGTGTTCATCGTCGACGGGTTCCTCGACACTGATTACAGCGGCATGCTTGCGACTCAAGATCTCCCGACCGTTCAACAGGTCATCGATCTGTCAACCTCAGCATTCGATGATTTCTTAGCAACCGGTGACGAAGCGCTCTTCGACGAAGTTGAAGCCCGTACCGACGCAGTGACCTATGACGATATCGGTGCGATCATGTTCACCTCGGGCACCACAGGGCACCCGAAGGGTGTGCTCGTTCGAGGTGGAGCGATGGTTCGCTCATTCAGCGGGTGGGGTGCCGCAATGGATGTGCGGAAAGGTGACCCGTATCTCATCGTCAACCCGTACTTTCATGCATTCGGATTCAATGGCGGCATCGTCATGTGCTTGCTGTTCGGTGCAACAAACATTCCTTTCCCGGTGTATGAACCGGTCGCGGTGATGCAGATCATCGAGCGCGAACAGGTAGCGATCTTTCCTGGCCCGCCAGCGCTGTATCAGGGTCTGCTCAACCACCCTGATCTCGGCAGCTACGACGTGTCATCACTTCGGGGCTGCATAACAGGTGCGGCGTCGATTCCGGTTGAGATGATCGAGGCGATGCGCACCCGACTTGGCTTCAAGGACATTTCAACCGCCTATGGCATGACGGAAACATCGGGCATTGTGACGTACACCCTCAACGGCGACCCGGATGAACTTGTATCAAACACCTCTGGGTGCGTGATCGATGATGTCGAGGTCCGCATTGTCGACGAAGAAGGCAACGATGTGCCCCGTGGCCAGCCCGGCGAGTTGCTCGTTCGCGGCTACCAAGTAACTCCTGGCTATCTACTCGGTGATGGTGGCATCACCAAGGCAACGGATGATGACGACTGGTTGCATACCGGTGACGTCGCGGTGATGAATGACCTCGGATACATCGACATCACTGATCGCATTAAAGACATGTACATCGTTGGTGGCTTCAATGCGTATCCCGCCGAGATCGAACGAATGATGGTGGAGCATCCAGAGATCGGTATCGCTGCAGTAATTGGCGTTCCCGAAGCGCGACTCGGCGAGGTCGGAGCAGCATTCATCGTTCGGGCACCCGGCAGCACGATCGATGAAGAAGCGGTCATTGCGTGGTGCCGTGAAGAGATGGCGAACTACAAGGTTCCCCGGCACGTCTGGTTTGTCGATAGTTTGCCGCTCACTCCGTCGAACAAAGTACAGAAGCCTGTGCTTCGTGAGTGGGCCGCTGAACGCATGGCCTGAGTTGCCATTGGTGAATCCGACTCTGGGGTGACTGACCCCTGCAAGTACCGTTCAGACCACATCGCAGTAAGGGGGAAGCAATGGCAGGACGCGTAGCAGGCAAGGTCTCGATCGTGACCGGAGGTGCCTCGGGTATTGGGCGGGCATGCTCGATGTTGCTCGCAGGTGAGGGCTCAACGGTCGTGGTCACCGACATTCAAGACGAAGCCGGTGCAGCTGTCGTTGCAGAGATCGAAGCAGCTGGCGGCTCGGCGTCGTACCTTCATCACGACGTCACCTCTGAAGATGAATGGAAAGCCGTGGCGACATCTGTCATGGAGGCCCACGGTCGTATCGATGTGCTCGTCAACAACGCCGGCATCGGTATTGGTGGAAGCGTCCTCGACTTTGAACTCTCTGACTGGCAGCGACAGATGGCGATCAATGTCGACGGTGTGTTCTTAGGAATGAAGCACTGCATTCCTGGTATGCGCGATACCGATGGCGGCTCAATCATCAACATGTCATCGGTCGCCGGCCTGAAGGGCTCCCCACGCCTTGCCGGGTATCACGCCTCGAAGGGTGCCGTTCGTTTAATGACAAAGAGTGTCGCTCTTGAATGTGCCCGTGAGCGCTGGAATGTCAGAGTGAATTCGGTGCATCCTGGGATCATCGAAACTCCGATCTGGGACACGGTCGGTGCCGCGTTAACACGATCAGAAAACGCTTCAATTGATGTCGACTCGATGGCGCAGGTCGCAGTGCCAACCGGTGTGCTCGGCCAACCGACCGATATCGCAAATGGCGTGCTGTTATTAGCGAGCGATGATTCGAGCTACATGACAGGTAGCGAGGTTGTCATCGACGCCGGCATGTCGTGCTGACG
>JAPOIQ010000140.1 GCA_029978815.1 bacterium | reverse complement strand
GGGGTCAACTCACCTCAAGCCGGCTCTTCGCCGACCTGCACGCTGCCCTCACTGCACACTCCTGACGGCTAACGCCGCTTTGTCATTGCAGATCAACAACGACTGGAGCGTGGTCACTTGGCGAGGGACCTTTGCGGGCATTTCGGTCGACAACAACAAAATTGCTTCGCTCAACTATCGAGCGAGACCCCATGATGAGGTCGATTCGAAGCCCGCGACCCATGTGGAAATCTCCTGAACGATAGTCCCACCACGAAAAGAGACGTTCGCCGCTGTGATGGTGACGGAACAGGTCAGAGAGCCCCCACTCCTCAAGGGCCGTCAGCCGGGACCGTTCGGCATCAGTCACGTGGGTCGACATCGCAAGCTTGTTTGGGTCGTGCACATCAGAGTCTGCCGGGGCGATGTTGAAGTCACCGGTCACGATGACATCGTGTGCCGCAGAAGTGTCAATCTCGAGATGCTGTTGGAGTCGGTCAAGCCAAGACAACTTGTACTCGTAGTGCGGATCATCGATTGCTCGACCATTTGGAACGTAAACCGAAGACACTCTGATGTCGGCACATGTTGCGGTGATGATGCGAGCATCGGGATCAGGTTCAATATCCCCCGCAAAGTTTGTCACTACATCGGCCAGACCGACTTTAGAGAGGATGGCCACACCATTCCATCGACCCTGGCCATAATGGGCCGACTCGTAACCCATTGCTTCAAAATGAAGCCCCGTGAATGCATCGTCGGCCATCTTTGTCTCTTGGAGGCACAGCACGTCGGGTTTGACGTCGTCGATCCATTCAGTCACTCGCTCGAGGCGGGCTTTCAGGGAGTTGACGTTCCAGGTAGCGACACGAATCATGATTGGTCAGCCTTTCGGTTACGGCCCGCTGTTGCAACTTTCTTCCCAACCGCCTTTTTCACGGAGGCCTTCTTCGATGCAACTTTCTTCGCAGGAGCTTTCTTCGCCGAGGCGGTCTTCGTCGACGGAGTTTTTGCTGGTGCCTTCTTTACCGCTGCTTTCTTCACGGCCGCTTTTGCAACAGCCTTTTTTACTGCCGGAGATTTGGTTGCGGCCTTCTTTGCCGTTGTTTTTGCCGTCGTCGCTTTTGTTGCGGATTTCTTTGCAGCTCCTTGTTGAGTTGCTGCGGACTTCTTCGATGCCGTTGACTTCGTTGGCTTGTCCCGGCCCCTTGATGGCTTGTCGCCACCAGAGTTGCCCGTCGTCGCAGCCACGCCATCAAATGCTCCATCGATGCTTCGTCGGTCAGCCACAAACCCGACAATTGTGACACCGACCTCTTCTCCTATCTTGACCTGAGCCCGCGCACTTTTTGGAGGTGGATCAGCCATCAGTCGAAGAGGTACATAGACGCTCACCTCTCCAACCCGCAGGTAAGCACCGTGCGATGAGTAACGCTCAACCTCCCCCACACACCGAGTGCCGACGGGAGATGTTTCAACGAAGTTCAGAAAGGCAAGTAAGTCGTTCACTGGTTCACCAGACTTCGACACCGGCCGAGAGGGTGCTTGTGCCTTCGATGACTTCGAAGCGACAGCCGCACCCGGCGGTGGGCTCGTCGGTACCGGCATCGGCTGGCTTGCCTGCTTACTTGCAGTACGCCGAACTGTCGTTTGGGATGCCGAAGCTGACCGTTTCGGACCGGACTGTTTCTTTGTTGCCTGCCGCGATACCGGCCCTCGGACTGGGGTTCGCGTGACGAACACCCAGCCAACATGCGGAACAGGTTTTCCACCAACGAGCCGGCCCTCGTCAAAAAGCCACTCGTAATCGCCATGAAATTCCTGGAAGGAGTCATTCGATAGCACCGATGCTCCTGCTCGGTCGGCAATGGTGAGCACAAACGCATCGCCACGCCCGATCGCCCCGGCAGGCGGGGCAACAAGTTCATTATTCGCCACCGCTTCGTCGAATTCACTCTTTTCGGAGGCGTCGATACGGTGCCCAAAGGTTGCGTCAACCACAACGGTGATCATGGCCTTGGGATGGTCAGCCATGAACGTCGTCACCGCTTCTTGCAACTGCGCAAGACTTGGCCGCAATCGACCTTCGGTCGCAATATTTGATCCGTCAACCACGTAGTGGGCTGCCGATGTTGATTTCATGTGAATCCTTCTTGTCCCGAACCGTTCGGGTGTTGGCGGGTGGCTCCCGCAAGCATCTCCATGCAGACCCTCCGTGTTTGTCGTGAGGAGACAACCATCGGGAGCGGACTACACCGCAACGCTCGCTTCATCGTAGAGTCAAGTTTGTCTAACCCCACGTCTTTCACGGAGGCCTCATGTCAACTCGATCGTTCGACGCAGTGTTTTGGGACTTTGGCGGGGTTGTGACAACAAGCCCGTTTGAGGCGTTCAATGCCTACGAGGAGAGTCACGGCATCCCGAAAGACTTCATTCGTGGAGTGAATACCCGTAACCCAGACACGAATGCGTGGGCGCAGATTGAACGGCAGGAGATTTCAGCCGAGGTGTTCAATGACCTCTTCGCTGCGGAGTCTGAAGCTCTCGGTCATCGGGTGCCTGGGGCAGACGTGCTCGGCTGCCTTTATGGAAATGTGCGTCCTGAAATGGTGAACGCGCTCAACATCATTCATGACAACGGACTCACCCAGGCCTGTCTCACCAACAATGTGAATAGGTCAGTTGAGGAACGGTCAGACGTATCAACTGCAATGACTATTTTCGATCACGTGATCGAGTCTTCAAAGGTTGGGATCCGCAAACCGGAGCCGGGTTTCTACACACTCGCCTGCGAGACCGCCGGTGTGGCCGCCGACCGAGTGGTCTTTCTGGATGACCTCGGCATCAACCTCAAGCCAGCGCGGGCAATGGGAATGGCGACGATCAAGGTGGTATCCGCTGACCAAGCTTTGGGAGAACTTGAAGTGTTGCTTGGTATTTCGTTGCGCTGACGAACGCGTTGCAGAGTGACGCTCAGTAACTTCCTTCAATTGTGCGGTCAATTCCCTGCAACAGGATGAGGTCCTCGTGAAGTTCCATCCAAATGTCGTGGAATGATTCACACATCACCCCTGTGAATCGTTGAGTTGTCCCCGCGGCGACTAGATCCAATGCCTCGTTCAGCCGCTCACGGTAGATCCCGATACGCGGCACCAACGCTGACATCTCGTTCAGAACCGGTCCTGCACCTTCAAACAACGAGGCAAGGCGGTCGATGCACTCTCGGTCGTAGTTCTCATCGTCATGGGTATTTGGCTCGCCATCACGAATCTGCCAATCGGTGCAGAGTTGCTTGAACTCAACGTTCATTTCAAGGAACGTCTCGTACGGTCCACGCAGCGAGGTCACCGAATCAGCCCCTGCGATGTGGTCATCAATTCGAGATCGACCTGCCGGACTCAACATGTACATCTCACGCGCTTCGATGTAACTCACGTGCTCAAGCGCGACAAGTTCATTCATCGTCACGAGCGGGTTTGCGCCCAGACTGCGAGTCAGTCCGTCAATCGTCGAAAATCCGCGCAGCCGAAGAACCCTGAGCACATCCAGTTCGGTGATCGAAGCTGGGTCACCGAAGTCTGGATCGCCATCGTGAGAGTCTCCGCTGTCGCTCGCTGGTGGCGGCGAAAAAAATGCTTCGTTCGTGAATTGTGCGTCGCAATCGGAACGAAGCGCCACCTGCGCAGCGACAAGTCGAGCAACCGGCACCCGGAAGGGAGAGCAACTCAATGATGTGCATCCGGCGTCGAGCAAAAACTCGATCGATAGTGGGTCGCCGGCATGTTCGCCACATACGCCTACCCTCATCGAAGGTCGCCGATTTACGGCGTCGCGAACTGCGCGCGCAATCAGACTGCCAACTCCTTGCTCGTCGAGAGTTTCAAAAGGATTGTGCTCGAATACTCCTAGCCCTTGGTACCGAGGGAGGAGGTCGACCTCGACATCGTCACGGCTCAACCCGAAGGTCATCTGCGTGAGATCGTTTGTACCGAACGAAATGAACTCTGCGTCGTCAGCAATTTCACCGGCAAGGATCGCCGCTCGGGGAGTCTCAATCATCGCTCCAACCGACACTGCATCAGCAAGACTGCCTTCAATATCAACCTGCGAGATGGCCTGCATAACCCACTGCTTTGCCATCCGGAACTCCACTGGATCGCTGATCAACGGGATCATGATTTCTACATGAGGGCAGATTCCTCGGTCGACAACCGTGAGCATCGCTCGGATGAGCGAACGCACCTGCGCCTCATATAACCCGGGTCGAACAACGCCTAACCGAACGCCTCGAGTGCCGATCATCGGGTTTGCCTCGCGCAACTTCAGCACGGCATCTAGCTGCGATGCGCCCTCGGCGTCGAGGGTGCCGGCACCTCGCTTTTCGAGCAACTCGTCGACCGACGGAAGAAACTCATGCAACGGCGGGTCGAGAAGTCGCACGGTCACTGGACTCGCTCTCATCGCTTCAAGAATCTCGACGAAGTCAGCCTCTTGGGCGGCCTCGAGGTCACTCAATAATTGTTCTTGCTTGAGCGGATCATCACTCAAAATGAATTCACGCATGATCGGTAACCGATCATCAGCAAGAAACATGTGCTCTGTGCGGCACAGACCAATCCCCTTTGCACCGTGATCGAGGGCGCGTTGGGCATCATGAGCAGTGTCAGCATTTGCTCGAACTGCGATTCCTCGTTGAGGTTCAACTAACTCACTGACGCAATCTGCCCATTCGAGCAAGGCCCATAGCTCTGGTGGGGCC
>JAPOIQ010000152.1 GCA_029978815.1 bacterium | reverse complement strand
CGTCGGACCACAGCGTTTCCCACTCCGAGTACTGATGTTCATCGGCAAGGCGGGCCTCCCGGTAAATAAACTCCTTGACCTCACGCCGCTTGGCCTCGTCTACCACCGACATCACGATCTGCCGCCTTCGGGGATGACAACATCGCCCATGAGCGACGAGTAATGCCGCCAAAATCCCCTGATTCCGATTTCATCATTTGCGGTTCCAACCGGGTGGCCCCGCTCATCAACGGACTCTCGTCCGAGCCCACGCCTGGTATCAATCCACGCGGGTTCTTTGGAGGCAACACCTGCCTGATTGCGTTCGTACATCTCGGTGTCGTCTGCAAGGAGCATTCCAGCGGGACCCGCAGACCCTATGCATTGATGCAGCATCTTCTTGTTGAGTTCCTCTGCTCCCGCCAGTTGCACCGCCGTGGAGTGCTGAACCGTCAAGTCGACAGCAAGCGGTTGCAAGACAAACAGCGTGATTTCTGCAATGAATAGATTTGGGAACACCATGACGTGCGGCGCACCGTCAACCATGATCTTGCGAGCTTGATCATCGCCGTACGACGAGCGCATCGCTGCGGCATAGTTGGGAACTCTCTCCTCAGACGACCCGAACCAGAACATCGGTTCATCGATTGACCGGAACTCGGGACGGAGGTCATTTTCACTATGACCCCCTCCAAAATCGCGGGTTACGGCCGATGAGCGCTCGCCATACAGGTCACCGATTCGACTGTCGCCGACGCTGAAGATCGAACCGTGTACGAATTGCGGGTGGTAACCGTCGGTTTCGTTTTCGACGATGAACTTCCAGTTCGCATGGGCGCGGTGCCGTAACCATCCTGCGCCGAGATCAAGTTTTCCTTCTGGTGACAATCTGACGAGTCGGGTTATTCCTTCAGCAGCATCGCCAAGGTGATCCATCAGTGACGGCCCGTCACTCGCAAGGCTTGCAAACATAAATCCTTCATGGCTGTCGACTCGAGCAACATGTGGAAGCGGCAGGTCGTCTAACTGGTGACGCCCGCCATACCCCTCCGGGTGGGGGTAACCGAGCAGCGTTCCGTCAAGCCCAAAGTTCCAGCCGTGAAATGGGCAACGAAACGAATTAGTCGTTCCACTATCAGACATGCAGACACGATTACCTCGATGGCTACATCGATTGTGCAGGATGTGCACCTCGCCATCGCTCGCACGAGTCATGATGACCGACTGCGGACCAATCGACTTCAGCACGAACATCCCGACCTCAGGCACTTCGCTTTCATGCCCCACGTAGACCCAGCCGCTATACCAAATACGTTCGAGTTCCTCAGCAAAGAGTGACTCAGACGTGTACAACGAGCCGTGAACGCGCGTCTGTTCAATCAAGTTGCTGACAGAGGTCATTGATGGAAACCTTGCGGCCGCGCCACGGTCAGCAGGACATGCCGGCGTCGATCACGACCTCACTGCCGGTCATATAGCTCGAGTCGTCACTCGCCAAGAACAACACACCATTTGCAATATCTGTTGGTTGTCCGAGCACACCTGTTGGTACCGAGACCTGTGCAACAGCACCTACATCAATCGACGTATGTTCAGCCCGGCTAAGTGCCGCTCCGACCGTGTCCCAGATCGGAGTTTCGATGATTCCGGGGTGCACTGAATTCACTCGAACATTCCACCGCTCACGGGCGCATTCGAGCGCAACACTCTTCGTCATCAAGCGAACCGCTCCCTTCGAGGCGTGGTAGCCCGCAAGTCGAGGGGATCCTTTCAGCCCGGCCACCGACGACATGTTGATGATCGAGCCTCCACCGGTATCACGCATTCCAGGAATGCAATGTTTCATGCCTAAGAACACGCCATCGACGTTGATCGCCATTTGCCGATGCCAATCAGACAACTCAAAGTCGAGGATGCTTCCGCCAATACCGATGCCCGCGTTGTTGACGAGTACGTCGATTCGGCCATGAGACTCCATGACCGATCCCGCAACTGCTTTCCATTCGTCTTCAGAGGTGACATCGTGGTGCAGGTACGACGCCGACCCGCCTGCTGCTTCGATTTCAGCGACGACCGCTGCCCCGGCTTCGTCTTGAATGTCGGTCACGATGACCGTTGAGCCCTCGGCTGCGAGCAGTATCGAACACGCCCGTCCAATGCCTGATGCTCCGCCGGTGACGATTGAAATCTTGCCCGCTACACGACCTGCCATTGTTGTTCCCCCTCAATGTGATGTGGTCTGAACGGTACTCGTAGGGGTCAGCAGCCCCGGAGTCGGATCAGCCAGTTGCGTGTCACGACATTCGTTCGGCGGCCCACTCACGAAGCACCGGCTTTTGCACCTTGTTCGATGGGGTGAGCGGCAAATTGTCAACGAACCACACATGTCGAGGCACCTTGTAGTTCGCCATTTCTTCACGGCACCATGCGATGACCGCATCTTCAGTGATACTGCTTCCGGGAGCCCGCACGATAAAGGCTGCTCCGACCTCGCCGAGCCGGGCCTCGGGCACCCCGATCACTGCAGCGATACCGATCTCTGGGTGCTCCACCATCATGCGTTCAATTTCTGCGGGGTACGCATTGAATCCACCGACGATGTACATGTCTTTGATGCGATCGGTTATGTCGATGTAGCCGAGGTCATTCATCACGACGACGTCGCCGGTATGCAGCCAGCCGTCCTCATCGGTTGCTGGGGTGACGCCGTTATCGCCAAGCAGGTATCCGGGTGTCACCTGGTAACCGCGAACGAGCAGTTCGCCGGGTTGCCCGCGCGGCACATCGTTACCCGCCTCGTCGATGATGCGAACTTCGACATCGTCGATCACGCAGCCAGATGTGTTCGACACGAGTTCATCGGGATCGCCGTTAAGGGTGTAGGTCACAATGCCCGATGTTTCCGTCATGCCATACGCAGTTGAAATATCTTTGAATCCGAGACGGGTCCGCATCGCCTCGATCATCTCGACTGGAATGGACGCTGCTCCTGTGATGCAGCCACGAAGAGAAGAGACGTCATACTTCTCGAGGTCAGGATGATTCAGCAGACCTTGGTACAGCGCAGGCGGGCCAGGAAAGATTGTCACCTTCTCCCGTTCAATGATTTGCATCACCGCTACCGGCTCATAGACGGGGAACGGAAGGTTCGTCGCCCCGAAGAGCAGACACATCACAATGCCACCGTTGAAGCCAAACGCGTGGAAGTACGGGTTCACAATGAGGTACGGATCGCCCCTGCGGACATCCATGGCGGCTCCCCAACCGCTGAACGCCCGGATCATTGCTCCACCTCCGACGAGCACTCCCTTTGGGTGGCCCGTCGTACCTGAGGTGAACATGATGGCCCCAATATCGTCGTAAGTCACGGCATCGGTGCGGACTTCAACCTCATCAAACAGTGCTTCATCACCGCTGGCCAAGAAATCCTCGAATGCTGAGGTCGAGAGATCGATGACATGTTGAACAGTTGGAAGATGTTGAGCCGCAAGCATCCCGCTGTAATCAGTATCAAGAAACCCGTCAACGATGAACACGATCCGTGCCTCAGCCGTGTTCAACACATGTGCCGCCTCAGCACCTTTAAATCTCGTGTTGACAGGAAGCACGACAGCCCCGGCACGTGAAATTCCCATCGAGGCCACCACCCACTGCCAACAGTTTGGTGCCCACACAGCTACGACATCACCTGCTCCAACGCCAGCAGCAATCATCGCCGCCGCCGCTTTTTTGCTGAGTTCACCAAGTTGCGTGTAGGTCAGCGATGTGTCTCCGTCGCGAATCGCTAGTTCATCCGCGTAGGTCTCGCATGACCATCGAGCGAGCTCGGCGAGGTTTGACGACTGTGCTGAAAGTGACATTGATGATTCCCCCTGCTCTCTATCTACCTGATGGCAAGTGCTCAGACCGAAACGGTCGAACTTTGGTACTCAGTGGTTGACAACCCGTTGACCACCATCTGAAAGACGTGTTCCCCGACTTCGGTTGCTGAGACGATCTCTCCGGCATCAAACCATTCGATCGCCCAGCACAGTGCGCCGATAATGACGAGACGTGCGACTGAACGGTTGAGATCACTGCGCAACGCCCCTGATTCGACACCGTCGTCAATAAGTCGTGTCCAGATCTCGCCGTAGTCGCGGTGCCCTTTGCGATGGCGCACGACGAGCTCGGGTGGTAACTGACCGAAACTTCTCACGTTTGCTCGCGGGTAATCACCGCCGCCAAGTACTGCTTCGGCATGAGCGACAATTGCGACTTGTAAGGCTTCTCGCGGATCGTGTTCATCAGGGAGCGCAGCTAGGGCTCGATCGACTGCATCAACCGCAAGCGAGGTACCGATATCGAGCACTTGCCCGACGAGTTCATCTTTTGACGCAAAGTGGTAGTAGATCGATGCGTCCTGCATCCCAATTGATTCAGCGATCGACTTCACCGTTGTCGCGGTGTAACCAACCGTTGCAAGTGACGATGCGGTTGCATCGAGAATGTCTTTGCGGGTGCGGTCAGATTTCTTCATAGGACGGGCTTCGATGAGGTGCGAGAAATTTCCTT
>JAPOIQ010000004.1 GCA_029978815.1 bacterium | reverse complement strand
TGTTCGCCCGAAGATGTCGTGAGCTGATAGGGATGGCCCCTCAACGTCAAGTCCGTATAACGGCATGAGTCGCTCAAATGCTGCGGCTCGGGTGGGTGACATCCGGCGGCGACGTGGTTTGAACGTCCGAGCAACAGCCAACGGTCGGCCATCTGGGGTCAGCATTACTCGCCTTGCTGTGTGCTGAGGAACCGCTCCATGAGGTGACGCCCTGCCGTAATCGGAGGATCAACTCGTCCGTGAGCCGGTCGACATGGCTCGAGAACATCGATGAGCGCATCCCAGTTGGCGTTGTGGAAGAACGCGATTGATTGCCGTTGATTTGAGCCGCTCGTTGCTGGAGGAATTTGCACTCGGTGCAAGGTTGAGCGCCAGCGTCCTGCTGTCCACCGTTCAAGCGCGTCGCCGATATTGACGACATATGCGCCATCTTGCGCGGGAATAGCGTGCCATTCATTGTCGCTACCTCGAACCTCAAGTCCTCCGGGTGCATCGTCTTGGCGAAGCAACGTGAGGGTTCCGTAATCTGAGTGCGCTCCAGCCCGAAGTTGTCCCGGTACAACGTCTGCAGTTTCGACATGCGGGTAGTGCAATAGTCGTAGGGCCGAGGTGTGACGATCGATTGCAGACGCAAATGTGTCTGCCGGCATCCCGAGCCCTTCCGCCATCAGCGAGAGCAGTCGAGCGCAGAGCGCACCCAATTCGTCGTAAAAGCGCTGCATCACTTGCGCCATTTCAGACAGCTCAACAGGCCAACGATTCGGCGAATATGCAAATGCCGCAGCGGGATCTTGCGCAATGAATTCTTCCGTTTGCTGAGCGTCTACGAATGGGCCGATCGAAAACGTCTCTTTCAGGTCTGGCGGGCTGACATCTCCACGGCTTGCTGCGAGTCGTTCAACTTGAAATGGCCCGTACCCGTACGCATCACCGTCGGGGATGGCTACAGCCATCTTGGCCTCGTCGCTTAGGGCAAAAAATGCTGCCGCGCAGTTCCACGCCTCATGTTCGAGCGCCGCGTCAATCCCGTGGCCAACGATCTGCATGAACCCAATCTCGCTGCATGCGGCATCGAGTTGACGAGCAACCTCGTCGCTCGGATCGCGCAGATCTACGGTCGGTATTGGCATTGTGTTGACGGTAGCGATCGCCGAGATGTTCGACGCAACGAACTACTGGTAGCAGCCGAGTTCTCAGGCAGCCGAGCGCTCCAAAATGTGGATGCCACACGCTGATGCAAGCCCGATGACATGGGCGAGACCAACCTTGGCTCCTTCAATCTGGCGATCGCCAGCTTCGCCACGGACGTGCTGACAAACTTCCCAAATATTGGCGATGCCGGTTGCTGAAATTGGGTGACCCTTCGACTGAAGTCCTCCAGATACGTTGACTGGCATCTTTCCGTCTCGGTACGGCGCCCCTGACTCGAAGAAGTCGACAGCTCCACCCTCTTCACACAACATCAGGTTGTCGTAGTGAACGAGCTCAGCGGTTGCGAAACAATCGTGCAGTTCAACAAGGTTGAGGTCCTGCGGGCCTACGCCAGCCTGCTCGTAGGCCTGGTGGGCGGCGTTGCGGGTCAACGTGTTGACGTCGGGCAACACTTGACATGCTTCCTGCCACGGGTCGCTCGTGAGAATCGATGCCGACACCTTCACCGCTCGGCGTTGCTGCTCGAGGGAAAGGGTCTTCAATTTTTCACCGTTAATCACCACGGCAGCCGCTGCGCCGTCGCAATTCGCCGAGCACATTGGGCGAGTATTCGGGTACGCGATCATCACGTCATTCATGATCTGTTCGAGACTCATTGCCTTGTTGTACGCCGCAAGAGGATTCAGTGTTGAGTGCGAATGGTTCTTCTCACTGATCTTGGCAAACAATTCAAAATCAGCTCCGCCGTATTTGTGGCCGTATTCCATGCCGATCTGAGCGAACACCCCCGGCATCGATTCGGTGCCGATTCGACCGTCGACCGGGCCGACAGCACCAAAGCGACCGTTGCGAGCCCATTCGTCGTTGTCAGCTTTTGCTTTGCCGCCAGCGCCAAGCAGACCTGCACCAGCGAGTTTTTCGACTCCGACTGCGAGACCCATATCGACCTCGCCAGCCTTCACGGCCATGATCACGGTTCGGAGAGCGGTTGCTCCTGTGGCACACGCGTTCGAAACGTTGTAGGCGGGGATACCTGTCTGACCAACTTGCTTCTGGAGTTGCTGCGCAATGCTTCCAGAACCGAGAAGGTTGCCAGCGGCGATGATGCCCATATCAGCCATCGTCACACCCGCATCGGCAAGGGCACCATGAATTGCCTCGGCTCCGAGGTCGACAACGTCGAGATTCGGGTGCTTGCCAAACTTTGTCATGTGGATTCCGAGAATCCAGATGTCGTCACTTCTACTCATGATGTCTCCTTAGTTCTGAGTGTTACCCGTTCTCAGGCGGGCTCGAATCCGTAATTGACCGCCTCGACGCCAGCAGAATCTGTTCCCACCACCGTAGTGGCAAGGCGAACGCTCATTCCGAGACTGACATGTTCAGGGTCAGGTGGGCAGTTAATGATGTTTGCTCGAACACTGGTGCCACCGCAGTCGATGACGGCAGCAACAAAGGGCACGTCGACGCCGGGAGCAGCGAACGTGATGATCGAAAAAGATCGCACGATTCCCTCGGTCGGAATATCGACCGAGGTGAATTCGGTGTTGAAGCACCCGGCGCATGCATTACGCCGGTCAAAGAATCGGGCGCCACACGAGGTGCACTCGTTCGCAACGAGGTGTGGAGTCGGTTCGAGTTTGAGGTACTCGACAAACGGGATCTGGGTTGCAGTCGACATAGGTCCTCCTGTGGTAACAAAAGTGAACATACGCCGAGATTTCGCACGACAACGAGTCGGTCGCACGTCCTCCAAAGTGGCAGGCTGTTGTCATGTCGCTTCTAGAACCGATGGATGGACTTAGCGCTGAGGAATCTGAATTTGTCGATGTAGTTGCGCGGTGGGTCGATCACGAGGTTCGCCCTGTTGTTCGAGATCTCGAGCATTCCGATACCTATCCAGCAGAACTCATCGACCAGATGAAAGAACTCGGTATCTACGGTCTTGCGATCGGTGAACCATGGAATTCAGGTTCGGTGTCAGGTCGTTGCTACGCCCGCATCACCGAAGAGATCGCACGTGGATGGATGTCGCTGTCGGGTGCCTTCGGAGGACATTCGGTGGTTTCGAAATTGCTCATTCGTCACGGAACATCTGAACAACAGGATCGCTATCTGTCATCGATGGCGACCGGAGAGATTCGCGCAACGATGGCGCTCACAGAGCCCGATGGTGGATCTGATCTTCAAGCGATTCGCACCGTTGCTCTGCCAGCCTCTCGCAACGGCGTCGATGGGTATGTCATCAACGGATCGAAGACGTGGATCACGAATTCGCGGATGTCAGATGTTGTGGCGTTGCTCTGCAAGACCGACCCGAACGCAACTCCTGCGCACACGGGAATCTCTATTTTGCTTGTCGAGAAGGTTCCGGGATTCACCGTTGGGCGCAATCTTCCAAAGCTCGGCTACAAGGGAGTTGAGAGTTGCGAATTGTCATTTGATGACTGCTTCGTTCCCGCTACTGCCCTCTTGGGCGGAGTTGAAGGCCAAGGCTTCACCCAGATGATGGGCGGACTTGAGATTGGTCGTATACAAGTTGCTGCTCGCGCGATCGGGGTCGCCCGAGCGGCATTCGATGACGCACTTGAATACGCAACGCAACGCGAGACCTTCGGGCAGCCAATCTGGCGACATCAGTCAGTCGGAAATCTCCTTGCCGATATGGCAACCCAGATCACCGCCGGGCAACGATTGAACTACCACGCCGCTGAACGGTTCGACACCGGCGTGCGCGCCGATCTTGAAGCAGGAATGGCGAAGTTGTTCTGCTCGGAAATGGCATCAAAGGTGACTCTTGATGCGATCAGGATTCATGGTGGTCATGGCTACTCAACCGAGTTTGATGTCGAGCGCTATTACCGAGATGCCCCGCTCATGATCGTTGGTGAAGGAACGAACGAGATCCAGCGAAATGTCATCGCGAGACAACTCGTTGAGCGCCGAACAAAGCGGTGACCTCAGCCTCCGGCCACCCCGCTGGTGATGAGTTGATCGATCTCCGCTTCTGAGTACCCAAGTTCGCCAAGGATCACTGTTGTGTGTTCCCCCACCGACGGAATCGCTTTCATCGGCTCGTCGTGTCCGTGCATGATTGCTGGCGGGCGAAGCGTGCGGATCGTTCCGCCTGCGCTCTCAATCGTTCGCCACCGATCACGTTCGCTGAGATTTGTGTGGTTGATCACATCGGTGATCTCGTTTACCCGTCCGTTTGCGATGCCCGCTTCGTCAAGTCGCTTCACAACGTCACTCACCGAAAGAGAAGCAAATGCCATTTCAATGACCTCGGTGAGTTCGGAACGGTGCTCATGGCGATCATCGTTTGTGGCGAACCGCTTGTCGGTTGCGATTTCCCTCGCACGCAGGACTTGAGTGCAGAACGACTCCCATTCGCGTTGGTTCTGAATGCCAAACTGCACGCGCCCATCCGCAGCTGCGAATGATCCATAGGGGTAGATCGAGGGGTGAGAATCCCCCGCACGAGCCGGACCTTCGCCGGTGTAGAGCCCATAGTTGATCGGATGCCCCATCCATTCGATAAGGGCATCGAATAGCGAAACCTCGATCGCGGTGCCTTCGCCAGTCACTCCTCGATGAACAAGTGCGGCTAGCACCGAGGAGTAGGCGTACATCCCTCCGGCGATATCGGCGACAGAGATTCCAGCTCGAACCATTTCGGAGGCAGAACCTGTCACCGACAACAATCCTGCTTCTGCTTGGATGAGGAGGTCGTAGGCCTTTCGATCTTGCAGCGGCCCGCCCTCGCCGTAGCCCGTGAGGTCCACGGTGATGAGTCGGGGGTTAATTTCACGTAGTTCGGCCGACGACAGGCCGAGACGCTCGGTTGCCCCTGGTGCAAGGTTTTGCACCACGACATCAACTGATGCGGCTAACTGTCGCACGATTGTCTGGGCGCCTTCGGTTTTGAGGTCGAGCGCAATCGATTCTTTCGAACGGTTGAGCCACGCAAAGTAACTCGAGAGTCCTTTCACTCGAGTGTCGTAATGGCGTGCAAAGTCGCCCTCACCCGGGCGTTCGACCTTGATGACTCGAGCCCCGAGATCAGCGAGTTGGCGAGTTGCAAAAGGAATCGCAACTGCTTGCTCG
The DNA here is from genome assembly GCA_029978815.1 of bacterium. GTDB lineage: Bacteria > Actinomycetota > Acidimicrobiia > Acidimicrobiales > Ilumatobacteraceae > Casp-actino5. Next base: position 10,978 of record JAPOIQ010000004.1, on the reverse strand, counting down.
AGGGCAAGAACAGTGATTCCGTTGAGCGCTGCCTTCACCGGGCTCACTCGTAGCCAGGGGGCGCGACAAAGCCTCCGAGTTCGCGTTCGACGAGTTCGGCAAAACGGATCGAACGGCGATCCTGCAGGTGGGGCGCAACGATCTGGATGCCTGCCGGCAAACCATCTGCGCACAACCCGACTGGTGCGACCGTTCCTGGAAGGTATGAGTTACATGACCAGCCGGCCCAGAACAACTGATCGACCACAGGTTCAGTTCCTCCGTTAATCGGGATGCGACGAGTTGCTCGGGTTCCACTGTGGTCATGTGGGTAAGCAGTCGATGCTGCGGTCGGGCACAACAACAGGTCGTACTCGCCGAAGAATTCAGCCCACGTATTTCGGTATCCCTCTCGGCGGTTGTGATGTTGGAACCATTCCCGATGCGACATCGTCATCGCGTGGTCGACGAGGGCTTGATAGCTGCGGTCACCTGACCCCCAGGCTCCTGACCCCTCCGTCGCTGCGGCGAAGACCTGGTCGCTCGACATCGCACCGGTCGCGGCACGCAACAACATCAGGTAATTCTCGAAATACTCGTGCTGATCGATATTCGGTGTCGCTTCTTCAATGACACAACCGGCAGCCGCAAGAGCGTCAACCGCATTCTGGAGTTGGTCGAGCATCACTGAGTCATTCTCAATAACCGGGGTGTCGAGCATGACAGCGACTTTGAACTCGCTGAGACGAGTCTGCCGTGCTTCAGGAAGTGCTACTTGGTACCCGGTCGAGTTCAGGCCCGTCGGCCCGGCAAGCACCGACAGCGCAAGGTCGAGATCGGCTGCTGATCGAGCGAGTGGGCCACACACACTGATGTCAACTTCGGGCAACATGCCGGGGACGACATGCCCTTCGAATGGAACGAGCGACATCGTCGGCTTGTGCCCAAACACTCCGCAATAGTGAGCAGGGTTCCGAATTGAGGCACCGATGTCACTCCCAAGTTCAAGTGCAGCCATTCCGGTTGCGAGCGCAACAGCTGAACCGCCAGAGGATCCTCCGGGGACCCGGCTGAGATCCCACGGGTTGTTCGTCGTCCCGTAAATATCGTTGAAGCTCTGCCAGTCGCCGAGCATGAAGGGAACGTTGGTTTTCCCGTAGATCACTGCGCCAGCGTCAATGAGCCGTTGAACAGTGACGGCGTCAGTTCCTGGGACGTTGTCTCGCCATTCGACGTTGCCCCATGTCGATGGCGTATCAGCCCAGTCGTAGGCCTCTTTAATGGTCATTGGCACACCGTGGAGTGGTCCGCGGAATGATCCGACTGCAGCCTCATCGTCGAGAACTGCTGCATGGGCGCGAGCCTCCTCAATTCGAGTGACGATCACTGCGTTGACTGCGGGATTGTGCCGCTCGTATCGAGTGATTGCGTGTTCGAGTAATTCGCTTGGTGCAATTTCACCGCGGCGAACCATCGCCGCAAGTTCGGATGCGGTCCGCAACATGATCGTGTCGTCTGCCATGCATTGATCGTAGAGCGCAAAGAATTCCTTCGCCGATGTGGCGAAATGATCAAAAGCCGACTAAATTTGTCGGGAATTACACCTGAGCTCACCAAAGGAGTCCCAATGAGCGTTCGAATCGGCGATACCGCCCCCAACTTCACCGCCCCCACGACACAGGGCGATATCGATTTCCATGAGTGGCTCGGCGACTCATGGGGAGTGCTCTTCAGCCATCCAAAAGATTTCACGCCAGTGTGCACCACCGAACTGGGAACTGTTGCTCGGCTGAAGCCATAATTCGATCGCCGCAACGTCAAGGTCATCGGCCTTTCAGTTGACCCGGTTGACAGCCATGTCGAGTGGGAGAACGACATTGCCGAAACCCAAGGCACCCCAGTCAACTTCCCCATGATCGGCGACAGCGACCGAACCGTTTCTGATCTCTACGACATGATCCACCCGAATGCGAATGACACCTTGACCGTGCGGTCGGTCTTCGTCATCGGGCCAGACAAGAAAATCAAATTGTCGCTCACCTACCCCGCATCAACGGGTCGCAACTTTGACGAATTGCTCCGAGTCATCGATTCACTCCAACTCACCGCCAACTACAAAGTTGCAACTCCAGCGAACTGGACACACGGCAATGATGTCATCATCGGCTCAGCAGTCACCGATGAAGAGGCTGCCGAATTGTTCCCCGGCGGATGGACCACGGTAAAGCCTTACCTCCGAGTGGTTCCCCAACCCGGTAGCTGAACTCAACGTCAACGGACGGCCTTACAGCGTCAACTGCTGGCAGGCCGTCCGTTTGCGCGTACCATCAGGCAATGGGACCAGGTGAAATCTCACGAAAGCCAGCAATCGCACAGCTAGCTGCGCTCAATAGCCGCGACATCTCTGCAGTTGAACTTTTGGAAGAGCATCTTGCTCGCCACGACATGCTGCACAGTCGAATCAATGCGATCGTCACCACCGATGTCGAAGGCGCGAAACAGCAAGCAGCAGACATCGACCGTGCTCGCAGCAAGGGGGACAGTCTCGGCCCGCTCGCCGGACTACCGATGACGGTGAAGGACGCCCTTGCGACAAAGGGAATGCGCTCAACCGGCGGAGCGATTGAACTCACTGACCATGTTCCAACCGATGATGCGGCATCGGTAGCCCACGCCCGCAATGCAGGTGCTGTCATCTGGGGCAAGTCGAACCTGCCCCGCTGGTCAGGCGACATCCAAGCAGTCAACGAGATGTTCGGACGAACAGGTAACCCGTGGGACCTCGGCCGGACCCCCGGTGGCTCCTCGGGTGGTGCCGCAGCAGCGGTTGCGACATGTCTCAGCCCCGTCGAAATTGGAACCGACATCGGGGGGTCAGTGCGACTCCCCGCCCACTTTTCGGGAGTATGCGGTCACAAGCCGTCGTTCGGGGTTGTACCCCAACGTGGGTATATCGATCACATCACCTATGGCGCCCTCGATGCCGACGTCAATGTTGTCGGCCCCCTGGCACGAACTGTCGATGACCTCGAGCTCATGCTGAACGTCATCTCGGATCACCCTGACCGTTTGACACCAGCGCGCAACAACGCACGCGAGTTGCGCGTTGCGGCATGGCTCGACGATCCCGCATGTCCCGTCTCAAACGATGTCGCCAACGTGCTCGAAACCGCCGTCAGCGCACTTGAGGCCGCCGGCATCAAGGTTGACCGCAACGCTCGCCCCGCTCACGAGTTTGGTGACGTCTACTCCATCGGGATGCCACTGGTGTCTGCGGCAACTTCACCCGGTCGCACCGATGAGGAATACGAACGGCTTCTCGAACGCAGCAACGATGCCGATCCAACGATGGCGATGCGAGCTCGCGCCAGCACGATTCGCCATCGCGACTGGTTACTCATGTCAGAGCAGCGAGAACTTCGACGCCGCAACTGGGATCGCTTCTTCAATGACTACGACATCGTGCTTGCCCCGACCGCGTTCATTGCGGCGTTTGAACACATCGACGGCGGAAACCTCTACACGCGAACTCTCGAAGTCGACGGCGTAACCCGGCCGTATGCCGACCTCATCGCATGGACAACCCAATTTGGATACGTCTACCTGCCAGCAACCGTCGTGCCGGCAGGGCGAACGCAGTCGGGGCTGCCGGTGGGATTGCAAATCGTCGGCCCATTCATGGGTGACCGAACAACCCTTGAATTCGCTCGTTTTGTTGAGTCGGTGACCGGCGGCTACAAAGCCCCACCGCTCTTGCCGTAGCGCTTAACTAATCGCCGGGGAATCTTCACCGGCGAGCATGATCCGAAGCTCGCGTTTGAGCACCTTGCCGGTCGCGTTTCGCGGAAGCACGTCCATGACATGCATGCGAGCGGGCACTTTGAACTTCGCAAGTCGCTCAACACAGTGCTGAATCAAGGTTGCCTGATCCAATTCTGAACCATCCTCAAGCACGACGACGGCGACACCAGATTCGCCCCATTTCGGATCGGGAACACCCACGATTGCCGCCTCGACAATTCCGGGAAGCTGGTAGATCACATTCTCAACTTCTGCCGGGTAGACGTTCTCACCACCCGAGATGTACATGTCTTTCCAGCGATCGACGATGTAGTAGTAACCCTCATCGTCACGCTTTGCAGCATCACCGGTGCGCAACCAGTCATCAACAAATGCGTCAGCAGTTGCATCGGGCCGATTCCAATAGCCCGGGGTGATATGCGGGCCACGAACCCACAGTTCACCAACTTCGTTCGGACCGCAATCTTCGCCATCATCGTTCACAATGCGGGCCTCAGTGTGCATGAGTTCTTTGCCGGTTGACCCAATCTTGCGCATCGCATCGGCCGGATCTAAGAAGATCGCACCCGGGCTCGTTTCTGTCATTCCGAAACCTTGAGCAACTTCAATGCCGCGTTCAGCCCAGCGTTCCATGATCGCAAGCGCGCACGGCGCTCCACCAACGCCGGCAACCTGCAACCGCGAAAGATCGGTCGTGTCGAAGTCGGGATGCTGCATCATGAACTGATAGGGAGCTGGCACACCGAAGAAGTGGGTGACTTCATACGACGGGTCACCAATGATGCGCAGCGCCTCCCCCGGGTCGAAGGTTCGAGCAATAACGATCCTTCCACCGGCGTGGAGAACCGGGTTTGCGTAACAGTTGAGGCCGCCCGTGTGAAAGAGCGGAAGAATGACGAGCTGCACGGTGTTCGGGGTGATGAGAGCCGGCACCCCAAGGTTCACACAATTCCAGAACGTCATTCCGTGGGTGATGATCGCTCCCTTCGGGTGACCGGTCGTTCCCGAGGTGTACATGATCGTGCTCGGGTCATCATGTTCGACGAGACAGGTTTCAGGAGCGTCGCCAGAGTTGACGATTGATTCATACGCGTCGTCGATCGGAATCAATGTCTGGATTCCACATCGACTCGCCAGTTCTTGTGCTGTCTCATCGAACTCGGGCGAGTAGATGAGCACGCTTGGCGTGCAGTCACCGACGATGAATTCAAGTTCTGGAACGGTGAGCCGCCAGTTCAACAGGACCGCAATTGATCCGATGCGCATTCCCGAAAATTGCAGATCGAAATATTCAGGCCCGTTATGCGCGAGCAAAGCGACACGATCGCCTTTTGCCACGCCGATCTGTTGCAAGTGAGCGGCGAGGCCGTCGATCCGGCGATGCAAATCTCCATACGACAGGGTTCGACCCGAATGAAGGTCGACGATGGCTTGTCGCGAGGCTCGATGAGCGTTGTGGTGTGCAATCCAGTCGTATGCAGTGATCTTTGCCGGCATGCCGACAGATTAGGAACTCAACCCCAACACATCAGAGGCGTGGCCCTTCAAGCGCTTGTAGTCGACCTTGCCGTTAGCTGCTCGTCCGATGGTGTCGACTTCAATGACGTGCTTCGGAGCCTTGTACGCAGCGAGAGTTGTCTTCACGTGCGCAATCAATGCTGCTCCGTCGATCACCGCACCATCGCGTGACTCGATGACTGCGGTCACTGCCTCGCCAAACTTCTCATCGGGTACACCAACTGCAACTGCGTCAAGAACGGATGGATGGGTTTTCAATGCCTCTTCAACTTCTTCTGGGAAGACTTTCTCTCCACCGGTGTTGATGCATACCGAGCCACGTCCGAGAAGGGTAATTGATCCATCGTCTTCCACGATTGCGAAGTCACCGGGGCAGGAGTACCTCTTGCCGTCGATCATGAGGAACGTACTCGCCGTCTTCGCTTCATCTTTGTAGTAGCCGAGAGGCTGGCGGCCACCGACCGCAAGTCGGCCCTGCGGCCGTCCGCCGGGTTTCAAAATGGCGTTGTCGTCACCGATCACAACACAGTGTTGGCCAAGCTGAAAGCGCGCGGTCTTTGCAGTTGATCCACCACCAGAGGTTGAGGTGCCCATTCCGAGTGCTTCTGATGACGAGAAGGCATCGTTGAGCACCATATTTGGGTGATGCTCAAGCAAGCGCTGTTTCACTTCCTCTGACCACATCACCCCTGACGAGGTGATTCCGACGAGGCTCGCGAGATTCCATTTCCCTGGTGATGCATCAAGGGCCTTGAGGATCGGTTTGCCGAACGCATCACCGACCATCGACATCAAGTTGATGCCTTCCTTCTCGATCGCATCGAGCAATTCGACCGCGTCGAAACTGCGACCGGTAAGAGTGACGATCGAACCACCCAAGGTCATTGCTGAAAGACCCGGGAAGTTTCCCGTTCCATGCATCTGCGGACATGCAGGGCAGAACCTCGGCCCCGGCCCGGCAAATTCAAGGTCTGCGACGTCACCCTCATCGGGATAGGGAGTGGCAAGCGCTCCTGACAGCACAACGATGAGGTCGTCTTGTCGCCACATGACACCTTTCGGCATTCCGGTTGTTCCGCCGGTGTACAACATGTTGAGGTCGTCGCCGCTTCTTCCCCACGACGGCACGACACGAGAGGCACCCGAATTCGCGATCGCCTCATATTCCTCAGCCCAGTCAGGACATGGCCCACTTCCATCATCGACCCACAGCCACACCTTGATGTTCGGCAATGAACCCCTGATGGTGTCGATGAGGTCACTGAACGTTCCGTGGAACACCACTGCGCCTGCGTCGGCGTTGTCCCAGAGGTACTTCAGTTCATCTGCGGTGTAGCGATAGTTCGTATTCACCGGAACATACGCAGCCTTAAACGCTGCGAACATCGACTCCATATATTCAGGGCCGTTGTACAGGTATTGGGCGACTGCCTGCTGACGTTCAAGCCCAGCATCAATGAGGTGTTGAGCAATGCCGTCGGCCCGACGGTCAACGTCACCCCATTTGATCCGACGATCTCCGTGAATGAGGCAATCCTCATTCGGAATTTGGTCGGCAACGCGTTCCCAAATATCGGCGTAATTCCAATTGCCCATGGTAAACCCCCTCTTGTGGTGACGCCCCCCGACGTCGAAGAACCAGCGAGGCGAAGATTATCGCTCGAGCACGACGCGATCGAGATCAAGGCGAGGCCGGCGCTCGCCGTATCCGGTCGGGTCAGGAACTCCGACGGTCATCACCATCGTCGATACCAGCGATGTGTTCGCAAGCAGAGTGGAGTCGATCCCGGCTGCGTCGTAGCCGAGCATTGGCCCACATCCGAGGCCTAGGGCCCGGATGCCAAGGATGAGGTACCCGGTCTGTAGCCACGTTTGATGTCGGGCAGTTGCTTCGCGACGTTCGTCATCGAGGAAGAACTCCCGAGCGTTCGGAATGTGCGGTACGACATCCGCGAGAGTGTCATGAAGGTTCGTGTCGGCGCACACCACGGTGAGCAATGGTGCTGCTTCTGCCTGCTCACGATTCGATCCGCCAAGATGCTCTAAGACCTGCGCCTTTGCAGCATCGCTTTTTGCAACGATGAGGCGCAGAGGCTGAATGTTCATTGTCGTTGGGGCCCACTTCACCATGTCGTAGAGGGCCTCGATCTGAGTATCGCTCACGGGTGTATCGAGGAATGTCTTGGCGGTGTGCCCTTCAGCAAACAATTGGGCGATGGCGCTGTCGGCGATAGGAGATGGCATGGACGCCATTGTTGTGGCGCAAGTAACGCCGTGCGAAGTTGGGCAATCGACTGAGTCGACATCAGCTCGTCTCTCCTACTCGCAACATGAACCTCTCGCCTGCTACAACGACACTGTGCCGCTTATTTCGTTTCCTCAACGATTGTCTGATCTCGCTGACGCGCTACCCGACAGGCCTGCGATTGTCTGCAACGGGAGATCAATTTCTCGGTCTGAACTCGAACGTGCCGGCAACCGTCTCGCCCGAGACCTTGCCGACCGAGGTGTCGGCCATGGGGATTTTGTGACAGTTGCCCTGCCAAATTCGATCGACTGGTTCGTGACATACGTCGCGGTCTGGAAATTAGGCGCAACCCCCCAGCCAGTGTCGGCGAAACTGCCGCCTCGAGAGCTGGCAGCGATTGTTGACCTTGCCTCACCGAAAGTTGTCGTCGGTGTAGAGCCAGAGAGTGACATGGCGAAGTTGTTGCCTGATGGTGTGCACTGCCTACCGAAGGGTTACGAACCCTCTGCTGAGTACTCCGATGAACCACTTCCCGATGCAACGTCGCCAGCGTGGAAGGCCCCAACCTCTGGAGGTTCAACCGGGCGACCGAAACTCATCGTGTCTGGTGACCCGGCAATTGTCGACACCGATGCAGCCCCAGCGATGCTGATGAGCCATGACGGCTGCCTTGTCATGCCCGGACCGCTCTATCACAACGGTCCCGCAGTGTGGTCTTGCCAGGCCTTGCTGTGCGGTTCAACGGTTGTGCTGCTTGAGCGCTTTGACGCTGAAGCAACACTTGCAGCGATTGAAGAGCACGGCGCAGATGTCGTCTACATGGTGCCGACGATGATGAAGCGAATTCTTCGTCTCGATGATGAGGTTCGATTCAAGTACGACCTCTCGAGTTTGCGAGTGGTTTGGCACCTCGCAGAGCCGTGCCCGCAATGGCTGAAGCAGGCATGGATCGACTGGCTCGGCCCCGAGCGCATTGTCGAGCTGTATGCGGGAACTGAGGCCCAGGCGGTCACAATTATCACCGGCACTGAGTGGCTCGAACATCGTGGTTCAGTCGGTCGTGTCGACCAGGGTGAGATCAAGGTCTGCGACCCAGATGGCAACGAACTTCCTGCGGGAGAGCAAGGCGAGGTGTGGATGCGTTCAAGTCATCGCGACACGCCGACATACCTCTATCTCGGAGCTGAGGCGAAACAACTTGATGGCGGCTGGGAATCGCTTGGCGATGTCGGCTGGTTTGATGAAGACGGCTATCTCTATCTCGGTGACCGACTCGCCGACATGATTCTCACTGGTGGCTCAAACGTGTATCCGGCTGAGGTCGAATCGGCGCTACAGGAGCACCCCGACGTGAAATCAGTGGTCGTTATTGGCTTACCCGATGACGACAGAGGGAACTCCGTGCACGCAATCGTTGAGGCCGACCCAACAGTGTTGAGCACCGAAGATTTGTTGGCCTTCGCCGCAGAACGACTCGCGAAGTACAAGTTGCCTCGGTCGGTCGAATACGTCGATGAGCCGCTACGCGATGATGCTGGCAAGGTTCGCCGCAACGCATTAAAAGCTGACCGCACCTCGTAGGCAAGTTGGTGCCCGGGGCGGGACTTGAACCCGCACGGCTCTTTCGAGCCAGGGGGGTTTAAGCCCCCCGTGTCTGCCAATTCCACCACCCGGGCGCCACCTCCACGATAGACCGCAAAGGTCGATTCACGACCTACGCAACCCGTCGATCAGCCAACACAGCCGGAGTCACCAATGGCTCGAGCTCGGCCCAGAGTTCACCACGAACTCGATCGGCCTCTGGCGAATCGAGTGAATGCACGACTACTGCTCCCTCAACAAGGTCGGCAACGACCGCCGCCCATGGTCGATCTTTCACCCGCACCGAAACAACCGCTGCCGCTCCAGAACCCTCACCCCGGCGACGCCGAATCGAACGATCGACCCCAACGATGCGAGGTGGCGATCGAAATACCGGTACCGAAAAGCCCATCCGTTGCAATGTCGACCCAATGACACGCACTGCGCTTGCAAAATCAAGAGCAGTTGAACGGTCGGAAGGGTTCGAAGAGGACATATCGACACTCTGCCAACAGGGTGTGACAGCCAATCGCTAACGTCACTCAGGTGGAGAGCACGAACCCATCAGGTCGACTGAGCCCGACTCAGGAACGCACCCTCGATCTCCTCCGCCGACCATCCGAACCCGTCGTCTTCGATCCGCAACAGATTGCATCACTCGCCTCCGATTTCAGCGATGCGCTCGAGCACCTCTCCCAGCGAACAGAGGCACTGAACAAGACGCTGTTCATCAGCAAGGGAATGCTCACCTCAGTGTTGGGCTGTGAAGTGCACTTCCAACAAAAAGACGAGTTCGCGTGGAACGTCACCACCGCCATCGGCACGGTTGCTCACCGGGCAATCGAGCTGCTCACCGGCTGGCGCGGTATGCCGTACCCCGCAACTCTTGTCGACGAGTCGATTGCGCGCCTGAGCGAAAAACCGAACAGCCTCGGCGACTTTCTCACCACGATGAGCGAAGGCGACCGAGCCGATCTCACCAACGCTGCAACCGACCGCGTCGTGAAATTCACCGAAAGCTTTCCACCGCTCCAACAGAGCTTTATTCCCGTAGCGGAGTCGTCAATTCGATGGCCAGAGAGCGGAACGATCGTTCTCGGTGGCAAAAGCGACCTCACCTTAGGACGCGCCGAACTCGGCGAAAGTCGAAAGGTCATCATTGATCTCAAAACAGGTGGAGCATGGCCAAACCATATGGACGAGCTTCGCTTCTACGCGCTACTCGAAACTCTGCGAACCGGGATTCCTCCGAGGCTTATTGCGGGCTTCTATCTCGATGCGGGGCGAGCAGTTCCCGAACACGTCACGATTGAAACGCTGAGCTCGGCGATGCGTCGAACTCTCGATGGCATCGGCCGGGCTGTCGAACTCCTCGAGGGGCGCGACGCAATAAAACGGCCGCAATCGTCGTGTCGTTGGTGTCCCCTTGCCACACAGTGCGAAGAGGGCAGTGCCTGGCTTGAAGAACAATCGGCCGATCGCGATTGACGTCGAGGCACGCATCGCTTCCGCCTCAGGGCTGTTATCCGTCTACGAAATCACTCTGACGGTTGCACCGAAATCGAGGTGATCCCACACCATCACTGCATCGTCAGGCAACGCTCGAATGCAACCATTCGAGTCACCGAAGAGCTCCATCGTTCCAACTGATTCGAGCGGTTGCACATACTCACCGTTTGGATAGATCGGTACCGAATGAAACCCGACGCGAGCACCTTGGAATTTTCCGTATGTGAAGACAACGAAATGTGACATCTCTGAGTATGACCCAGTGAGAATCGACGAGGCCTCAAGACTGCGCTGCTCAACCTCATAATCGCCCGGATCCGGCTGATCTCGTGCCGTGGTCAC
>JAPOIQ010000027.1 GCA_029978815.1 bacterium | reverse complement strand
CATGACGGATCCCCGAGAAATTCAAGAGCCATATCTGCAACCATCTGCGGTTGCTCAATATGAATAAAGTGCCCGATGTCCTCGAAATATTCGAGTCGCCCATGGCGGGGAATCCATTTCTCGACCTGATGAGGTTTTGTCCCCCAGCCCATTGGTTCATCGGCTCCGACGAGGACACCGAGGAACGGAACTCCGAGCCCACTCAGTCGGAATAATCCAAATTCTGGTCGCCACGGACCAAAGCCTCCCATCCGCATCGATGGGTCTAATTTCCAACGCCACCCATCTGCATCCTCTCGGGCGCCGACGGTGACGAGATATTCGAGCCACTCTGTGGAGAGACGTGGATTCATCTGGGCCCGGCGGCGTGCAAGTTCTTCGATCGTTCCGGGTTTTCGTGACCCGGTTGCGGTCCGCCGCCGGTGTTCGAGCCATGCGGTGATCTCGGTGTTCATTGCGTCTGCCCGTTGGTACTCGGGCAGGTCAGGGCCAGGTCGCCGGTAGGGAATCCCGTCGAGATTGACGAACGAGCGGAAACGAAATGGTTGTGCCTCGGCAAGGGAGGTCATGATGGCGCCACCCTTTGAATGCCCGACAACCGCAATTGGCCGATGAGGAGCGACGGTGTCAAGAACTCGAACAGCGTCACGGAGGTCAGCCTCGAATGAATAGAGATGAGTGTGATCGCTATCGCCGTGTCCTCGATAGTCCCATGCGACGACGCGCCAACCGGCTGCCGCAAGCAACGGAGCGAACACGTCGAAGGTGCGAGAAAAATCTGCTCCACCATGAACGAGGGCGAGCACAGGGTCGTTCTCGTTGCCCCATTCGTTGACCGCGATACCGACTCCATCAGCATCGACCCGGTAGTGGCGGTGCGGCGTTACAGCTCCTGGAAACGTTCTAGGGGAATTCACCAGCGTGAGGCTAGGGCGCAGGCGACGTAGAGTTCTCAGTGGAGGACATCTGACACACATGCCGAAATCAATGGATACAGCACTTTCGAGCCGAGCGCGTCTGCTGGGTATTTCGGCCGCCGTCCTTGCGATGACAGTCAGTTGTGGTGGTAGTGATCTTTCTCTTGACCCATTGCCTCCGATCCAAACAACGACGACTACTTCGACGACAACGACATTGCCCGATACAAATCGATACTTTTACGAGATTCGCTCCGGAGACACACTGTCGGCAATTGCCGCTGGATTTGGAGTCCCGATGAAACAGATCGTTGAATTGAACGATCTCGAGAATGCGAGTGATATCCAGGTCGGAGAAATCATTGAAATCCCGAAGGGTTTCGTCATTGTCACCCTGCCACCCGACTCAACGGTGGCGAACGCAGGATAAGGCGAGAGCGTGTTGGTGCACCACAGCACTTCGCGTGATTCCATACACTCAGTGACATGACCTTCTGGCCAACCAGTGAACATTGGAGCGTCAAGATTCCGCTTCATACCGATCACTTCCGAATGAACGCCCTCGATCGCGACGGCGTGGTCGAACTGTCACCCATGCCGATGCATATTCCTGTTGAAGAGTGGGAACGACTTGAATACATGGATTGGAAGAGCGGTGGCGACACAAACTTTGCCCCGCTTGCATCGGCCGATGGTGAACTTGATTGCCGCGGATTTTGGGATAAAGGCAAGACCGACAAAGACGCGTTGTGGACGTCGAATGCTGAGATTGCTCCGACTTTGCGCTCCTATGTCGATGGTGTTGGTGCCAACTTCGGTCGTGTGCGAGTCATCAAACTTGAACCGCAAGATCGTGAGACCGCTATTCGGTCGATCCATCGCGATGACAACAATCGATTTAATCCCGACGGTGAGGGGTGGGTCGTGCGCACCTGGGTTGAACTCACCGACTGTCCTGACAGTTACATGCTCTTAATGGACAATGATGCTGAAGGCTTGCCGGATCCGGCGACTGAGCGGCGAGTGCCATTGCATAAGGGTTCTCGTTTCATCGTTGATACCCAGCGGCTTTGGCACGTCGTTGTGCATCCGGGTGACGCGCCGAGGTACGCGCTGATTACGAGTTTTGAGTCATCGCCTTCGCTTGAGGCGTGGGTTGAACGCGAGCGACTTGTTAGTTCTGATTGAGGCGATGCTGTGAGGCAAGTTCACAGATATCGGTCATGATGCCCGCAAGTTCGTAATCCTTCGGGGTGTACACCGCGGCGACGCCACTACTGAGTAATTGGCTCTGATCTTCGTCAGGAATGATTCCGCCTACGACGATCGGAGCGTCAACACCAAGTGCTCGAACACGCTGCACCACATCAGGAACGAGCTCGAGATGAGATCCAGAAAGAATCGACAACCCGATCACGTCTGGATCTTCGTCACGAGCGGTTGACGCGATCTGTTCGATGGTGGAGCGAATTCCTGCGTAGACAACTTCCATCCCGGAATCACGAGCTGCAACAGCAATTTGTTCCGCGCCATTGGAGTGGCCATCGAGGCCTGGTTTTGCGACGAGGAGTCGGGGAGGTCCCCCAGCCATCTCACGAACTTTTGCGGCGACAGCCGACAGGGAGTGGTCAGAACGGGTTGTTGCACCAATGCCGGTAGGAGCCCGGTATTCCCCAAAGATCTCCCGAAGAGTCGAGCCCCACTCGCCCGTCGTCCCTCCAGCATTTGCAAGAGCGATCGACGCTTCCATGATGTTCGAGCCATTCACTGCGGCATCGCGCAGACCCGCTAGCGCTTGGTCAACTGCAGCCTGATCTCGTTCGAGGCGCCACGTAACGACATCGGCGATCGTCTCGGCCTCAACTGCCGGATCGACTCGAAGAATCGCCTCTGAGCCGCCAAGCGGTGAAGGCTCCGACTCGGTGAACGAGTTCACTCCGACAACGGTTTGCTCACCCGATGAAATACGGCGTGTGCGATCGGCCATTGATCCAACAAGACGAGACTTGAGGGTGTCGATTGCAGCGAAGGCTCCACCAAGTTCAAGGACATCGTTCAGTTCCGCTTCTGCCTCCTCACGCAATTCAGACGTACGTCGCTCGATGACCTGTGATCCGTCGAAGATGTCGTCGTAGTTGAGGAGGTCGGTTTCAAATGCGAGCACCTGTTGCATTCGAAGTGACCATTGCTGATCCCAAGGAGTTGGAAGACCCAGTGCCTCATTCCATGCCGGCAACTGAACCGACCGGGCGCGTGCATGCTTAGAGAGCGTCACTGCGAGCATCTCTAACACAATTCGCTGCACGTTATTTTCGGGTTGAGATTCGGTGAGACCAAGCGAATTGACCTGCACCCCGTAACGGAAGCGGAGTGCCTTCTCGTCCGTGACCCCGTATCGGGTTCGACCAATGTCAGCCCACATGTCTGTCATTGCTCGCAATTTGCAGATTTCTTCGATGAACTTGATTCCGGCATTGACAAAGAATGAGATCGAACCGAATACTCCAGTGAATTCATCATCGGAAATCTGCCCTGAGGCTTTGACCGCATCGAGTATGTCGATGGCGGTCGCCATTGCGTAGGCAATTTCTTGCACGGGGGTCGCTCCCGCTTCTTGCAGGTGGTACGAACAGACATTCATCGGGTTCCATGAAGGTGCGTTCTCGTGACACCAGACGATCATGTCGACGATGAGTCGCCGTGAAGCCTCAGGAGGGAAGATGTAGGTCCCGCGCGAGAGGTACTCCTTGACGATGTCGTTTTGTGTCGTGCCGCGAAGATCTGCGGAGGGAACGCCTTGTTCCGCGGCGTTAGCAACGTAGAGCGCAAGCAGCCACGCTGCCGAAGCGTTGATCGTCATTGAGGTGTTCATTTGTTCAGGTGGAATGCTGTCGAGCAGCGTTCTCATATGGCCGATATGCGCAACTGGCACGCCGACCTTGCCGACCTCGCCGCGAGCCTGCTCAGCATCTGGATCAAACCCAGTTTGCGTCGGCAGGTCGAATGCAATGGAGAGACCGGTCTGACCTTTCGCAAGATTGGTTCGATACAGCTCATTTGACGCGCGAGCAGTTGAGTGACCTGAGTAGGTGCGCATCATCCACGGCTTGTCTGGCATCTCGTAACTCCTCATTGCGATGGTGGAGGGTCATTCTTGCGGCTATTCGACTCAACCGCATCTTTCAGCATCTCGAGATACTCGTCTCGATTGACGTCGATGGCGCCAAGGCTCGAAAGGTGGTCGGTGGTCCATTGCACATCAAGAAGCTGTCCACCTGTCTCACGGAACCAGTCAACAAGGTGGACAAGTGCAACTTTTGAAGCATCCGTTGCGTGATGGAACATCGACTCTCCAGCGAAAAACCCATTGATACGAACGCCGTAGAGTCCCCCGACAAGCCGATCGTTCTCCCAGACCTCAACTGAGTGCGCCCAACCCATTCGATGGAGGGTTTCGTACGCATCGATGATCGAGCGATTGATCCAGCCGCTCGGGCGCCTCGGATCAGCACAATTCACCACGACTTCGGTGAATGCCCGGTTTTGGGTGACATCGAATCGACGCAGGCTCCGACGAAGTGACTTCGAAATGGTGAGCCCACCGAGCGGAATGATGCCTCGAGGGTCAGGTGAAAACCAGCCGATTCGGCGGCGCGGAACGGGCATCGGGAACAGACCCATTCGGTAGGCGGTGATAAGCGTGCCGGGTTCAAGGTCGCCACCGATCGCAACGAGGGCCGAGTCGTCGGTTGGTCCCTCACTCGGAAGAACCCAACGTGTGGGCTCAGGTTCGACTGGCGTGATACCCCGAGACCAGTGGGCGATGTTGCCCTCATCCATCATTTACGAATACTGCTTGAATCCGCGCCCCGACTTACGGCCGAGATGGCCAGCTGCAACGAGTCGTTTCAACATTGGATGAGGAACGGTTGATGGGTCACCAAACTCGTTATGCAGAGTCTCGAGGATTTTGATGCTGGTATCGAGGCCAATGTGGTCGAGGAGTTCAAACGGTCCGAGTGGAAAACCACATCCCCCCCGCATCGCAATATCAATGTCTTCGATTGATGCGGTGCCGCGTTCCGCCATTGCGATCGCCGAGTTGAGGTAGGGGAAGAGAAGCGCGTTGACGACGAAGCCGGCATGATCTGCAACATCGACGATTTCTCGGCCGCATGCCTCAGAGAATGAGCGAACCGCATCAATCGTGTCGTCGCTAGCGGTAAGTGGCTTGATAATTTCCACCAATTTCATTGCGGTGGCGGGGTTGAAAAAATGTAAGCCGCAGACCCTGTCCGGATGGCGCGTTGACATTGCAAGCTCAGCGATCGGCAACGTTGATGTGTTCGATGCAAGGATTGCGTCTGGTCGGATGTGTGTTTCGATCTGTGCAAATAGTTGTCGTTTGATGCTGAGATCTTCAACCACCATTTCAATGATGAGATCGCAGTCGGCAAGATCGCGGAGAAGTTCGGTGGTCGAGATGCGGGCGAGGGCCGAATCTCGAACTTCCGCATCCATCCTTCCCTTTGTGACGAGTCGTTCCGTGCGTTGAGAAATCGCGTCGACGACGTCGTTTGCACGTCCGGTGCTGCGTCCGCGGACGACGACCTCGAATCCTGCGACAGCTGCCACTTCAACAACTCCTGGTGCCATAACGCTGGTACCGACGACTCCGACACGTCTAATTGTCTGGGGAGACATTCATTCACGATACGGAGTGTGAAGAGATGAACCAATCTGGCTGATCTCAAGATGTCGGGTCACGTTTCTCATTGGTCGCCTACGATGAATCAATGGCAGGTGACCGCTCAGGCACGGTGGCACTCTTCGGAGGAAGCCCATTTCTTGGCAATGACGACATTGATCGTTTGCTGCTCAAAGGGTGTAACGGGCCTGTTGGGGTTCTCCCTACAGCAGATGCATTTGAGGAACCGCAACTGCTCATTTCGTCGGCCGAGCAGTGGGGCGAGCGACTCGGTGTTGAAGTTGTCCCAGTTATGGCGCTGACACGGGGGCAATCATCTGACCCCTCATTTGTCGCTCTCGTCGACACTCTCGAGATGGTGTGGCTCGTCGGCGATTCACCAATCCACCTGCGAACATCACTGAAAGACACCCCACTGTGGGCATCAATACACGCTGTGCTTGACAGAGGCGGGTTGGTTGCAGCGGTTGGGGCGAGTGCCGCAGCAATGTGCGATCCGATGACCGATCCCCGGGGGGGAGCGTTCACATTCGGCCTCGGACTCGTCGAAGGATTTGCGGTTCTCACCGAATCTGAGACATGGGCAACTGAACAATTGCAGCGTGCTCAGCACCTCTCGGCGGAGGTGCCGCTCGTCGAATTACCAACCGGTTCAGCGATCGTGCTCGATCGCTCACGCGGTGAGTGGCAGCGCTTCGGCGACGTCACCGTTCACGGCAACTGGTAGGTGGCTACTTCCACGCAAATACTGGTTGTTCCATTTCGTCGACCCGGGCGTCGTTAGCGGCCCGGCCTTCAATACCGACCCAACGAAATTGAACGAGAACTGCCCCCGTCGGAGCATGGATAAGGTCCCCTCCGAGCGGAACTTGGACAACAGGGCGGTCACTCTCTGGAATGTCGACGTATCGAGGAGAGTCCTCGCGGCAGAGAGCATGAAGTCCAATTCGGTAAACGGCTCTCACTTCGTCAGGTGACGGGATGAGCTCAGGGTCTGCACCTCCCCACAGCACGACCGGGGTGATGACATATCCCGAACGTGTCGGATAGTCGTCGAGAAGTCCGAGAATGCTGTCAGCACCAAGTTCAAGGCCGAGCTCTTCGTGAAGCTCTCGTAAGGCGGCCTCCTCGACAGTTTCGCCCTCGTCGACACGTCCCCCAGGAAGTGCCCATTGTGCAGAGTGACTGTTGAGGCGCGTTGCGCGGCGACAGAGAAGGAATGCGGCTCCGCCAGCGACGCCCACCATGCGACCATCGAGACCCTCAACATTGCCGGGCACCATCGACATGTCACTGAACTCTGGTTCGAGTGGATGTTCTCCATCATGCAGCACCGGATCAGAGTCGACGATTGTGATGGCAACGGCCGCGTGCCTGCGACCTTCAAGCGGGTAGGTCCGACGGTCGTGGTTGTCGAGGTGACCAGCGATTTGTTCGCGGAGCGATTCGTTGAAGGAAATCATCACCCTCCATGGTGACACTTTGGAGGCCCATTTCTCGCAGGCGCACTCATTTTCGTCAGGTTCTCGAGATGTTCTGCACCCGACAATCGGGTTAGATCCGAACCGCCATCGACATTGGCATATTCGCTCGCCGTAAAGGTTGAGGCCGAAATCTTGATGTTTGGCGCTGGAAAGTTTTGCGGAGGTGCCGCGAGATGACAAAAGTGGAAGAGTGGAAGTTCCCAAAGTCGAGTTTTTCGTCGATGAGTACATCGAAATGGTGTTGAAGTCTGCGAACTCGCCCGATCCGCAGCCGTTGCTCAATGCAATCAACACGGCGTCACTCGTCGTTATGCCGCTCTTTGGGGATGACCCTCGAATCGTTCAGCCGCTCGAGCGTCTGCAGAGCGTTATCCAGAAGAGGACAGATCCGCGTTCTGGAATGTCCGAGGCGATCGAAGTTCTCCAGGCGATGTTGGACTGCATCCGTGAAAAGAACTGGGTGAAACCACTTCGCCATGAAATGGCTGGGGTGTTGAACGAACGTGCCCAAGATGGGAAGTTAGACCGCTGGCACTGGAGGATCTGGAACAACGTTTTGTCAGAGATCGTGGAGCATCACGAAGATCACATCGCCAGTGGGGCGAGTTTTGAAATTGATGTTGAGGGCATCGCCCAGTTGGGTGGCGGCAAGAAATGGTGGATCCCCCTCAAAGAACTCGCCGTTCAAGATGCAATCGATGACCTCGTTCGGTGGGGGCTGATTGCGCCAATGCCTCGAATCGACGAAGACGACAAGTCTCCGCCTCTGTATGTGATTCACCCAAGATGGGTGTGAGGTCTCCGTACCTCGTCTGATGTTCGCTAGTTCGAGAGAATCCCTTCGATGACACGTTGCACACCTAAGGCTTCTGCGAACGATGGGAGATTGTGCGACTCGCCATCGAGCATCGCGGCAAGTCCGTCGAGCTGAGCTCGGTAGGCAGCCCATGGAGCCGACGGTGAGGAGTCGATGGCAACTGGAGCCCAATTTCCATCGGCGTCAGTCGCTTCAACGTTGTACCAGTCGACAATTCTCATCGACTGTTGTGAGCCTCGAACGGTGAACATCAGTGAGTCGATCCCGGCTGAGCCGCTCTCGCAAAGCATGGTGATCGGTGTTGGTTTCGTTTTGAGCCGGGCGGTCACCAAGTTCTCGGCAAGGTGAGCCTCAGGACGCCGAACGATGCAGTGCTCGAGAGTGACTTCGCCGAAAAGACGCTGTGCCAAAAAGACATAGTGCGACCCGACCTCTCGAATCCAGCCACCTTCGGCTGCCTCGGCCAGCCATGTTGCTGCTGCTTGCCACGCTCTTGGCCATTCAGTGAGGTGCATCAAGAACTCCGCAGACACGATCGCACCGAGATCGCCATTCGTCACCCTTCGCTCGAGTTCGACGGCCGATGGAGCGGAGCCAAACACGTAGTTGATTGCGCTTGGCAAACCAGAAGATTCAACGAGCTGAAGAATGTGTTCGCTCTCAGGAATGTCAACACCTAAGGGTTTCTCACAGAAAATTGCGCAGCCGGCCGCAACTGCCTGCTCAACGTACGCTGCGTGAGCTGCGGGTGGAACCGCGATGTACACAACATCACAGTTGGCAATGACATCTTCGGGGGTCTCGACAACCTGTTCTGTTGCACTGAACCGGTCGCGAGCCTCACGAGATGCATCCCAACAGGCAGACAGCTCAAATCGGTTATGCAGATTGAACTGCTCGACGAAGCGCGCACCGACAGTGCCGAGACCGATGATGCCAACACGATGTGTCTTCATGGTCCCAGTGTGGCTGACATACTGATCGTTATGCGTGTTCAGTTAGCAATGAATGTCCGCAATCTCGACGAATCAATCGCGTTCTACAGCAAGCTCTTTGGCGAACAGCCATCGAAAGTGAAGGAGGGGTACGCGAATTGGGCACTTGAGAACCCCCCGATGAAGTTCGTGATTTTCGAACGTGCTGATGCTCCGGCCGGAACGATCAACCATCTTGGAGTCGAGGTCGAATCGGCGGACGAAGTCGTGGCGGAAGAGCTGCGGCTTCGCAATGAGGGCCTCAAAACAAGCGGCATCGATGACACGATCTGTTGCTTTGCAGAAAAAGTGGAAACCTGGGTCGACGATCCAAATGGACCTCGGTGGGAGTATTACGTCAAGACCGCCGACCACGAAACTCAGTTTGTGAACCTTGTAGTGGGCTCAACTGAGTTGAACAACAGGGACAACTCACCTGGCGACGCGTGTTGTGGATGATCGGCGCGAGGTGATTTCCGACTGCGATGCGATGATCCGCAGCATGGATCCGCAAGTGGTCCCCGGAACCTATGTCTTCGCAACCGTTGACCAGCATGAGTCGGTGCCAGATGGCGTCAACGTGTTTTCAACCGTTTGGGAGACCGAGGGGT
>JAPOIQ010000134.1 GCA_029978815.1 bacterium | reverse complement strand
GCACAGTCGTATTCGATGCTGTCGACTCTGTGGTCGGGAGGAACCATGGTGATTCAGCCTCGATTCTCCGCCTCGCGGTTCTGGGATGTTGCGGTGCGAAATAAAGCAACGTGGGCGTCAACGATTCCGTTCTGTGTGAAAGCACTCCTCGGTGGTGACATTCCCGATAACCATCACTTCAGATTCTGGGGGTGTGCTGTTCGTATGCCAGAGGTCGAACAACGCATTGGTGTGACGACGTTTGGTTGGTGGGGTATGACAGAAACAATTACCCAGGGCATTGTCGGTGACCCAGATGAACCTTGTGCGCCCTACACCATTGGCCGCGCATCGCCGGCCTACGAAATCAATGTTCGTCGGCCTGACGGGTCACATATTGGTCCGGGTGAGAGTGGCGAGTTGTTTATTCGAGGCATTAGGGGAGTGTCGTTGTTTAAGGAGTACGCCGGAAACCCGGAGGCAACGAAGGGTTCCTTCGACGATGACGGTTGGTTTGCGACTGGCGATTCCATCATCATGAACGACGCCGGCGACCTCATCTTTGGTGACCGCCTCAAAGACATGTTGAAAGTCGGGGCGGAAAATGTGGCTGCCTCCGAAATTGAGTCGGTGATCATGGCAACTGGACTCGTTAGTGAGTGTGCAGTTGTTGCTCAACCGCACTACATGCTCGACGAGGTTCCCGCAGTTTTCCTCATTGCATCGGATTCGGCAGGAAGTGATGTCGCTGAACAGATCATCGCGGCATGTCAGCGCGACCTTGCGGATTTCAAAGTGCCCCGCACGGTTCGGGTAGTTGATGAGTTGCCACGTTCGACCCTTGAGAAGATCGCGAAGGCCGAACTTCGGAAGTTGCTAGACCCAATTACCGAGTAGTGGGTTCACGAGCAGTTCGAGCCTGGACCAAGGTCGTGACCTCGTTAATGATGTCATCGACTTCATGAGTGAGGTCAGGTCCGATGCCGGAGCGGATGTCGAATTCTTCGATATGAATCCTTGAGGCCCCGCACTCTCTTGCCGCTCGAGACATCGAGCGAAGCAAAGTGCGAGGGCCGCACATGACGACATGAGAGCGGGAGAGTCCGCTCGGCCCAAATAGTGAAGTGAGGTCATCGCTGGTGAGGCGTGAACCCTCATCTGAGATGTGAAGATGCAGTTGAAGAATGCCACGTCGGTGCGCCGCCTCGAGCTCGGGTAACCCGATGGCTTCATCAACATTCGAAACTGCATAGAACAGATGAGGAGCTGGGATTCGTGGGTGGGCGTTCAACTCGTCAAGAGCTGAGAGAAATGGAGTGATTCCGACACCTCCTGCAACCCATAACACCTGACGGTTCTGTCGCCGTGGAAGAGGGTGAGAGCGCCCATAGGCGCCCTCGACCATGACAGTATCGCCGAGTGAAACCTGCCGATTCACGCGACCTGTCCAATCGCCGTCGGTTCTCATGACGAACCGAAGTTCAGAACTCGACGACTCTGACGCAATGGTGAATGGATGCGGTTCTGAGAGACCTTTTGAAGAAAACTTCAAAAACGCAAATTGCCCCGGCACATGCCGCATTGCTGAACCCGTCGGAGTTAACCCGATATCGACAAACCTTGAGCCTCGCCGAATCGACGAAACCTCATAGGGTCGACCACGTTTAATCATGTCCATCCAGATCAGCCGATGAGCACCCGCAAGAATGCCGACGATCATGGCAGCTGAATAAAAACGTCCCCATCCATCGCCATTCCCGAACGGTTTGGACGCAGTGTAGAAATGCGCACAAGAGATGATGTACACCGGGTACATCAACTTATGGGTATGACGCCACCAGCGATACGGCACCCATCGGATGATGCTCGCAGCAACGAGGATGTAGAGGACGGTTTCAGCGATTCCTGCGAGGTCCTCTGCTGCTTTTGCAAGAGATCGCGATGCTCCCGGTATTCCTTTTATGTCGTCAACGATCTGCGTGTGAAGGAACGCTGTTGCGACAGCGAGGGCGCCGCTCCAACGATGCCAGCGGTACATGCGATCAAGTCCGCCGAACAGGATCTCAAGAAGGGACAACCGCGTCGAAAGAATGTGAGACCACATCATCGCCATCACAGAGATTGCGCCAGCGAAAAGCGCGGGGCGGGCATCAAAGGTCTGACGCGTATCGTCATCGATGCCTGTTGCTCCTGCGAAGGCCCACCATCCGACGACAATTGATCCGATGGCGATGACGACCCCAATACTGGGCAGCCGGAAATGTGGTCGGCCCGTTGCGAGTAATCCGCCGGGAACCCAATCTCGACGACTGCCGAGGAGCGATTTCACGACGCGCCAGACAACGGTGAGAGTTTGTTGAATGCGAAATCGTCTAGACATTGCTCACTTCGGTCTGCGTTGTGCCGCTCACAGTTGCCAGACGCCGAAGTTTCGGAAGCCACGCGCAGCCGTCAATGAGCACGTTAGTTGCAGCGTCGACTGAATCTTGAGATTGCATCGCAGCAGGAGTTAAAACACCCCATGTCGGCCTTCGCCATTGGCGAACCGGGTTGCGCCATCACGTGTTTCGCCGGAACGAATCACTTGAAGACCGAGTCGGGTTTCGTTGTTGAGAGCCTCTTCGAGAGAAAGATCCCATTGTGTATAGGCGGATTCCCGATCGGACCTCAAACATCCTTGAGGAAAACCAGCAAGTTGGAGCGCGAGGTGTCGTGCTTCGTTGAGAGCGGCACCAGGCTCGCAAATTCGATTCGCCAACCCCATCACTTTTGCCTCATCACCGGATACACCGCGGCCTGTGAGGATGAGATCCATCGCATGTGAATGACCGATGAGCCTCGGAAGGCGAATTGTTCCTCCATCGACGAGCGGGACACCCCACCGGCGACAGAACACTCCAAATACCGCATCAGACGCCGCAACACGGAGGTCGCAGAGCAAGGCCAGTTCGAGGCCGCCGGCGACGGCGTAACCTTCGACCGCTGCGATCAGCGGCTTTGATGTCATCATCCGCGTCGGTCCGAGAGGGCCGGGAAGTGACATATCGTCGTGGACACGCGGACCCTCACCGCCAGCGACCGACTTGAGGTCAGCTCCTGCGCAAAAGGTCCCGTTTGCCCCGGTCAGGATTCCAACATCGATGGCATCAGATTCATCGAGCTCACGAAAGGCTGCGTGAAGAGCGTCGGCGGTCGGCCCATCGACGGCGTTTCGGACCTCTGGACGATCAATGGTGATCGTGAGAACACGGTTCTCGACCTCGGTGCGAACTGAGGCTTCGCTCACGGCTTTCCGCTAGCCCTGATCGCGAAGTAGTCGACGGAGAATTTTGCCCGATGCCGATTTTGGAATTTCCTCGACAAATTCGACAAGCCGAATCTGCTTGTACGAAGCAACGTGCTCAGCAACAAATGCCTGAAGATCTTCTGCAGAAACTGCTGAACCTGGTGATCGAACGATGAATGCTTTGGGTAGTTCACCAGCAGACTCATCAGGAATTCCGATGACAGCAACATCATTCACCTCAGGGTGCGTGACAAGAAGGGCTTCGAGCTCGGCGGGCGGAACCTGGAATCCGTTGTATTTGATGAGTTCTTTCACCCGATCGACGATGGTCATGTGGTGGTCTTCGTCGATGATCGCAACGTCGCCGGTGTGGAGCCAACCATCGCTGTCAAGGGTTGCTGCGGTGGCATCCGGATTGTTGAGGTAGCCCTTCATGACCTGAGGGCCACGAACCCACAACTCGCCGCGTTCACCAAACGGTTGGTCCTCGCCAGTGTCAGGATCGACGATGCGACTTTCTGTATTCGACACGGTGACACCAGACGACCCAGCTTTGAACATGCCTGGAGGAGTCGTGTGACTGACTGGCGACAACTCCGTCATGCCGTAGCCTTGGACGACCTCACAGCCGATTCGCGTTTGGGCTTCCATTGCAATTTCTGCACCGAGCGGGGCAGCACCTGAGAACACCTGGACGAGTGACGAGAGGTCGTAGGAGTCGACAGCGGGATGTTTTGCGAGCGCTAACACGACCGGCGGAACTGCGAAGAAACGGGTGATGCGATGTTGCTGCACAAGCGAAAGTGCTTGATCAAGGTCAAATCGAGGGAGAGTGATGACAGTGACGCCATTCGCAAGAAGGCCATTCATGAGCACCTGCATGCCGTAGATGTGGAAGAACGGCAGGAAGGCCAACGCCACCTCTCCTTCAGGCTGGTAGACGATCGCGTGGTCGCACTGGCAGATATTCGCAACGAGATTGTGGTGCGTGAGCATCACGCCCTTTGGCAGGCCGGTCGTTCCCGACGAATATGGAAGAACGACAACATCGTCAATTGGATTGACCGGCGATTGAGTGATCGGCTCGCCAAAGATGCTCTGAAGAGCGACTGTCCCGTCCGCGCCATCAATCGTGATGACCTCCGAGATCCCAGTGCCTTCGATGGCTGCATGGGCTACGTCGGCGAACATGCCGATCGTGACGAGCTCGGTTGCGCCAGCATCGCGTAGCTGGAACGCGACCTCTTCTGCGCCGTACGTCGGATTCACTGTCGTGACAACACCGCCGGTGACAGCAACCGCATGGAAGATGATGGCGTACTCGGGAAGGTTCGGCGCCATCAATGCCAACGTCTTTCCAGGCCCGAAACCTCGAGCCGAGAGCCCTCCTGCAAGGCGATGGATGACGTCACGCAGCTCCGCATATGAGTAACTCCGCCCGGAGGTTCCGTCGATGAGCGCTGGTCGGTCTGGGTGATTGTCGACCCGACGAAGCACGAACTCTGTGATCGGAACGTTTGGAATTTCGACGGCTGGAAGGGGGCTCGTATACAACATGTTCTCTCCATTGACG
>JAPOIQ010000057.1 GCA_029978815.1 bacterium | reverse complement strand
GACCGGACATCGTCATAACGAGACAGGATGTAGATCTCGCGCTCGGCGTCATAGACGACCGGGCCAAGGTCTCGAAGTTCTGCATACGCCGGATATGGGTTCGCAAGCACATCATCTGACCAGAGGTCGATATCAATTGACGGAACCTTCACGATGCACCTCTTGCCAAGAACGAGAACACCGTCAGCATGTCGTGGCTCATGTCTGCGCCGAAACCCAAAATGATCGTGCGAGGGCGATGACCTCGCCGTCAGCATCAAACGCTGCTGATGCAGCGCCACGCTTGCGCCCATCCCACACCGGTTCGTAGTCGCCATTCCAACCGACAATGGCAACTCGCTCGCCCGGGGCAACTTCGCGCCGCTGATCAACCGCGTACTGCACGGTGTACGCCATGCGTTCACCATCACTACCGCAAACATAGAATGCGG
Source organism: bacterium (assembly GCA_029978815.1). GTDB lineage: Bacteria > Actinomycetota > Acidimicrobiia > Acidimicrobiales > Ilumatobacteraceae > Casp-actino5. The sequence continues at coordinate 6,340 of JAPOIQ010000057.1, read as the reverse complement.
CAGTGCAGTCGAGGGCCGACCACAGCGCACCAGACGAAGCCAGCGACGTCGTCGCCCACTCGGGGACAACCCAATCGGTCGCATAGCGACCATCACCAAGCGCGGCCCCGTGAACTTGCATCGACCCCGGCTGCATTCCGCATGAGAAGCAAGTCATCGAGATGTCATCATCGAGGAAGGGAATAAACCGTGAACGAGCCTCGGCGGCATCAGCAATCGAAACCGGTTCTGTCATCACTGCGTCGGGCACCCACGGTGTCGCTTCCATGATGAGCACATCACCATGCAGTAACTGCACCGAGTCGCCGTATACCACCTCAAGCTGCTCGCCGAGAGGGACATGATGCCGGAGGGCAATCGAATGCGGGCCGTCAAGGTGTTCAGCGAATTGCCGAGATGTCCACCCGCCTTGGCCGCTTCCAGCAGGCCCTTCAAAAAATGGTTCGATCGTCACCGTTGACACGCCCCCACCGTAATAACGGCAATGCCAGCCTCAATGGGTCGGGAAGATTTCAGACTGCTAGGGCAGAAGCCGACGGCGACGGCCGGCGAATCATCGTTGCCAACATTCCCGCGGCGATCGCAATGCCTCCACCCGCCGAAAATGCCCACGTGTAATCTCCGGCCGCCTCTCGAATGACTGCTGCTCCCCAAGCCGATGCCGCTGCGCCGATTTGATGTGCAGCGAACACCCATCCGTAGACGGTTCCCGCGTTGTGCCGACCGAACGCTTCTGCACACAGCATGATCGTTGGCGGGACCGTGGCGATGTAATCAAGCCCAAACAGCACGGCGAATACCCCGATGGAAACGTTGTCATGAATAACCGGCAAAAAGAACAGGCTGACCCCTCGGAATGAGTAGTACGCGAAGAGCAACCGGCGCGGGTCGTATCGATCGGTGAGCCAGCCGCTGACAAGTGTTCCCACAAAGTTGAAGAGCCCCATCACTGCAAGCCAGTTCGCAGCGGTCACTTCAGCAAATCCGTGTTCGGTGGCGTGTGCAATGAAGTGCTGGCCGACAAGTCCATTGCTCGTCACTCCACACACCATGAAGGTGGTTGCAAGCAACCAGAACTCTGGTCGTCGAGCCGCACGTCTGAACAGGCCACGGTCAGGAGGTCGGGTCGGCTCGGGCGTGCCCCCGTAGGGCGCAAGCCCGACGTCGGCTGGGGCGTCACGCATCAACCACGCCGTCGGGATGGCCGTGATGACGAGGAGCACTGCTCCAATTTCGAGTGAGCGACGCCAGCCCGAACCAGCAGCGAGCGCAGTGAAGAATGGGAAGAAGACGAGCAATCCCGCACTTGTTGATGCACCAAAAATTCCGGTGACGAGCCCCCGACGGTCAACGAACCATCGATTAGCAATGGTGGCGCCGAGCACACTTGCGATGAGACCGCTCGCAAGGCCGGCTCCGAAACCGAACCACAGGTAAAACGACCATAGCGAGGTTGTTCGAGCACTCAGCAAAAACGAGATCGCAGCAAGAAGCAGACTCATCACCGTCGTGGCGCGCAAGCCGATTCGCGAAATGATGAGTGCTGCGAGCGGGCCACCGGCGCCGTACATCACCAAACTGATCGAGGCGGCGATTGACAATGTTGACGTACTCCAGCCAGTTGACCGCTCCATGTCAACAAGCAATGCTCCAGGCGCTGCTCGGCTACCAGCCGTCATCATCACCGCAATAACTGCTACACCGACGACAACCCAGCCGTAAAACAATTTCTTCGGAGCGAATCGCGGAAGACGATTTGCAACGTCATCTAAAGCGGGGGTTGGCACATGATGAACCTTACGAGCGTGTTGCGCATTGAGCGCAGTCAGATCGTTTGCGACATAACCTGCCGATGTGGGCATCATCACTCCACCTGACTTCTCCGACGATGACATCGATGGCTGGATGTCGATTGCGCTTGAGGAAGCCCGCCTTGCTGAAACTCATGATGATGTGCCCGTTGGGGCAGTCGTCGTGCACGACCGCATGGTGATCGCTCGTCGCCACAACGAACGTGAACTCACTGGTGACCCGACGGCACATGCAGAAGTTCTCGCACTGCGAGATGCCGCTGCCGTCGTCGGCAATTGGCATTTAGAAGAATGCATCCTTGTTGTGACCCTCGAGCCGTGCGTGATGTGCGCCGGCGCAATGGTGAACAGTCGTCTGGGAATGTTGATCTACGGCGCAACGGACCCGAAGGCAGGGGCGGCAGGGAGTTGTTTCGACCTCACTGATTCCGCAGTGTTGAATCACCGAGTTCCAAGAGTCGAGGGCATCCGTATGGAGGAATGTTCTCAACTGTTGAAGGCATTCTTCGCGGCACGTCGGCGCTGACTTCGCTGACACCGTCCCCCTCACCCACCTTGCCGATAGCCTCCATCGACGGAAGGATGCCAGAGCGGACGAATGGGACGGCCTCGAAAGCCGTTGAGGTCTTCGGGTCTCCGTGGGTTCGAATCCCACTCCTTCCGCCAGTGAACAAGTAGGAGACTGTCGAACGACAAGATTCGCTTAGCGACACTCAACGCCGCTGTTAGGCGCTTTGAGGTTGATGAGATAGTCGTTGACGAGATCGTCGACGCATCTATTGACGCCGTATCCGGTGTGCTGATCTGCCTCGACAACCACAAGACGCCCATCGTCTAACGCCTCAGCCATTGCTTCAGTTGATGACAACGGTGTCGCCGGGTCTCCAGTTGTTCCGATCACAACAATCGGCCCTGCTCCCTCACCTGTGATCTCAATCCGGGGATCTTGTGCAGCAGGAAAGAACGTGCAGAAATACTGCCCAGAAGCGCCTTCAGGAACGAGGCGCGGCGCAACCTCTCGATACTCATCAATCAGCGAATCCTCTTCAGCAACGCTGAGCCTGTCAGCGCTATCTGCACAACTAATCGTCTGAAATGCTTCGAGTTCATTTCCGTATGTGCCGTCGGATTGTCGCTGGAAGTACGCGTCGTGCAACGCCAGCAGTCCGGATCCGTCACCTGCGGCAGCGTTCGCAAGCGCGATTTCGAGTCGGGGCCAATATGAATCGGAGTACATCGCCTCGATTACTCCGTTGATTGCGACCGTGAGGTTTGCGGGTGGACGACCACTCGATGTTGGCGCCGGGCTGTCATCGAGTGATGCCATCAATTCGTCGAATGCGCCCTCAGCGTTACCGTCGTTATGAAACTCGCACGTCAGATCGTTACTGCACTGTTCCAAGAATGTCGAGAGCGAAGCTTCGAACCCTTCGAGCTGCTGAAGGGACGAGTCGAGGCTGTCTGCGTTCGGGTCTGCGGCTCCGTCAAGCACTGCGGCACGAACAGTGCCAGGGAACAAGGTTGCCCATGTTGCCCCGAGTTCACTTCCGTAGGAGAACCCGAAGTAACCGATCGTTTCCTCACCGAGCGCACGACGCAACACATCCATGTCACGCGCCGAGTTATTCGTCCCTGCGAACTGTGCAATGCCGTCGTTTGCACTCACACATCGGTCAGCGAACTCCTGCGCAAGCGCAACAAGTTCACGCTGTTCTTCCTCAGTCTCAGGAGTGATGTCGACCTCAGCGAAAAAGGGGTCGTAATCGTCGATGCAATCGATACTTGGTTCACTCATTCCGGTGCCGCGTGGGTCCCAACCCACGATGTCGAAACGGTCGAGCAACGCCGCATCATAAATTTGTGTGGCGTACTCTGCGAGGATCGAGCCCCCAAAGCCAGGGCCGCCAGGATTCACCAACAAAGAGCCTATTCGCTCTGTCTGGTTGCGCGCAGGGTGTCGAACCACGTAGATCGAGATCGTGTCTCCGTCTGGGTTGCTGTAATCAAGAGGCACCACGAGTCGAGTCGACTCGGTTGCCGGACCAAGTGGCGACCATTCAAGTAACGGAACAGCGACTTCATCGGTCTGAGGCTCCGGTCGCTCCGTCGATTCCTGAGTATTCGACGGCGTATCGGGAGTTGTCGCTGGAGCACTGGCTGTTGTTTCAGACGAAATGAGGCGAACAGGTTCTGCGCTGGCACATGCCGCGATCGCAATAGTCGCAACTGTCATCGCAACAACATTTCGCCAAATCATGAGATCAGGGTAGGCCAGTGATGCACTCCCGCCATGGGTACTTAACATGAAGGGATGCGGATGGGCCCTCACCACATGATGCCGAGAGACACCGACGCTGTGCGTGACGTACATCTTCGCGATGGAACATCGAAACGGGTGTGGGCATTTGCTCGGCCCTACCGGTCGACGATCACCCTCTTTCTCGTTGCGATTCTGGTCGCCGCCCTGCTCGCCCTCGTGCCGCCGCTTGTCGTGCGAGAAATTCTCGATAACGCCATTCCGCAGGGCAACCGTCGTCTCATCGTGTGGCTCGCCACTGCCGCCGTCGTCTCTGCCCTCGCAGACGCCGCACTCCAAATTCTTCAGCGGTGGTGCTCGGCGCGCATTGGCGAAGGGCTCATTGCCGACCTTCGCATTGCGCTGTACGCCAAAGTTCAACGTCTTCCGATCGGCTTTTTCACACGTACACCAACCGGGGCAATTACCTCTCGCCTCAATAACGATGTCGTCGGCGCACAAAGTGCGTTGACAAGCACGTTGGGTTCGGTCGTCAGCAACATCATCGTGCTCATCACGACTCTGGCGACGATGGCTGCTCTCGAGTGGAGGCTGACCTTGCTGTCACTCATCGTGTTGCCAACATTCATCGTTCCTGCCCGTCGAGTCGGTCGTCGCCTGCAAGACATTTCGCGTCGACAGATGCAACACAACGCGACGATGAACACCCAGATGACCGAACGATTCAATGTTGCAGGAGCGATGTTGGTGAAGCTGTTCGGCGATGAACAGCGAGAACTCGACACCTTCAGCACTCAAGCAAACGCAGTGCGAGACGCGGGTGTTTCCTCGGCGATGTTGGGTCGCGTGTTTTTTGTTGCGCTCGGCCTCGTCGGCGCAATTGGTACGGCAGCGATTTACGGCATCGGCGCATGGATGGTTGTCAGCGGTTCAATCACCGCTGGAACCCTCGTTGCACTTGCAGCGTTAGTCACTCGGGTATATCAGCCGCTCACCGGGTTGACGAATGCCCGTGTTGACCTGATGACATCGATGGTCTCATTTGAGCGAGTCTTCGAAGTTCTTGATGCACCCGAACCGATCACCGAACGCCCGGGTGCAATCGATCTTCCCGATAGCGGAGGTGAGATCACGTTCAACTCGGTCACCTTTAGATACCCAGCAGCCGAGGAGCACTCGATCTCATCAATGGAACAACGTTCCATCCCGGGGGCTGACCCCGACCGCAACATTCTCACCGACGTCTCGTTCACGATCACTCCAGGCGAGACGGTTGCTGTTGTTGGGTCATCAGGCGCCGGAAAATCAACTCTTGTGTCACTCATTCCTCGGCTGTATGACGTGACAAGCGGTTCGGTGTCAGTTGATGGTCAAGATGTTCGCGATCTAACGCTGAGTTCACTTCGCGGGACAATCGGCGTCGTCGCCCAAGACCCTCATCTCTTCCACGTATCTATTGCAGAGAACCTGCGCTTCGCCCGGCCCAACGCAACTGACGCTGAACTCGCATCTGCGTGCGAAGCGGCACGAATTCATGACACCATCGCCCGACTTCCTGACGGGTACGACACCGTGGTTGGAGAACGTGGCTATCGACTGAGCGGTGGAGAAAAGCAACGAGTTGCGATTGCGCGACTGCTGTTGAAAGACCCACGAATCATGATCTTGGATGAAGCGACGAGCCATCTCGATATGGAAAATGAAGCGCTCGTCCATGATGCACTTACCGCTGCTCTCGCAGGTCGAACGGCGATCGTGATCGCACACCGACTGTCAACTGTGCGTTCGGTAGATCGGATCATCGTTCTTGACAATGCAGGCATCGCTGAACAAGGAACTCACGACGAACTCGTCAGGGCAAACGGGTTGTACGCAAGCCAGCTTCGTGCCGGCGAACTACTCAGTGCAACCGAGTAACAGGTAGCGACTACTGGGTTGCGTACGCAACCTGACAGAACCCGTGATTGCAGTACCCGCCCGGATGCTTGTGGAGATACCCCTGGTGGTAATCCTCTGCGTAATAGAAGATTCCGTCGCCGGCTGTTGAGGCATCACAAATCTGGGTCGTAATTACTCCAAACCCTGAAGCAGAAAGTGACGACTGATACTTCTCTCGAGATGCTTCAACCGCGGCAAGTTGTTCAGGTGTCGTGGTGAACACTGCCGAGCGGTACTGAGTGCCGATGTCGTTGCCTTGGCGATTCGCTGTTGTCGGGTCGTGATTTTCCCAGAACGCGGCAAGCAACGTCTCGACACTTGTCTGCTGCGGGTC
>JAPOIQ010000252.1 GCA_029978815.1 bacterium | reverse complement strand
TGCGCGAGGAGTTCGAATGGCAGGCATCCAACGTTGCCCGGCGGTGTCGTTCACACGTTGAAGAATCGCTGATTCGTGCGCTTCGATCGCCTCACAAAAGCGACGAGTGGAGTCTTCTCCAACCGTTTTCCAAGCAGGAGAGGTGAGTTCATCTGTCTGGTCTTCGATGGCGTGGCGAACCGCTCGGCCTTCGTCGCTCAGTTGTCGGTCAAGCGCCCAACCCTTGGCAGCCAGCCGTTCCCAACCTGTAGCGATTGCGTCGTCATCCCAGCCGCGGCTGCGAGCGATCCACTCCTCACCGCCATATTCGTTGCGATCGACCATCGCTGAATGAAGTAGCCCAACCTCAACGGCATTGAGATCGTGAGCAGCGCAGATCGCCCAGTGCACATCGCCCCGTAACTCGCGTAAACAATTTGCAGCTCGCCATGCAGAGAGCGCAGGATCAGATGTTCGCGGCTCGGCTCGATGAGCAGCAAACAATGGTCTGAACTCGCCGCCGACCGCATCGACTCCTCGCCAAAGATCAGATGCGAGTGGCGCGAGTTCGGCGCCAAGACCAGGCGCGACATCGTCTAGGCCAGCAGTTACCGATTCATCAAGAACACGCATGATGTCGTCGTGGCTGGTCGAGGCCCGCACAAGGCTGACGACTGCGGCAATCACGTCAGGGTGTATCGAATATGTCGCCGAGGCGACCGCAGCCGGGCTGAGATCACCAAGGGGGGCTATCCGCCATGCGATGAGCCATCCGGCACCGTTTGGGACTCCGAGTTCGCTGAATCTCTGAATTGCGGCGGGATCCCACATCAACCACGCAACGAGGTGATGTCCTGCTCTACCAGCTCGCGCGGTGAGTTCAGGCCAGTCGGTCACGCAATGGATTCCATCATGAGGTGCGCCACCATGTGAGCAGCATTCTGGTTCTGACCGGTGACAAGGTTTCCGTCGACGACCCAGTGATTGGCGAGAAAATCTCTTCGCCGTTGCTTACTTTCGAACACGGCCCCTGCGGCGCGTAGCTCGCGTTCAGGGTGCTGTGGCGTTGAGGTAATGCCGAGCTCTCGTACCTGCTTATCGGTGACGGCGGTTAACCGTCTCCCCGCAACAAGTGGAGTGCCATCAGAATTCTTCGCTTGTAGGAAACCGAGCGGGCCATGACAGACACCTCCGAGGACGGCACCGTTGGCATTGGCCTTGGTCACCTGTTCGCCAACAACAGAAGACGTACCGAGATCGAACGCTGCTCCCCAGCCTCCAGCGAGATAGACGAGGTCGAACTGCGAGATATCGAGATCACCCAACGCGCTCGATGACGAAAGCGCCGCCTTCAACCCTGTGTCTCTGAGCATTCGATCATCAGCCGAGGTGCGAATCGCCGGCTTCAGTGACAGCGGATCAACCGGGATCACACCGCCGTGAGGGCTCGCCACTGTTACTGACATCCCTGCGTCAAGAAATTCGTAATACGGAACGGTGAGCTCACTCGCAAATACCCCCGTTGGGCGCCCCACACCGAGGGTGCCGTGATTTGTTGCAATGACGAGTGCGCGTCGGCCGGTGAGGTCAAAGGACCGCGTGGAAGAACTGCCCTGATGGAGCCCAGCGCGCTGCAACGCTTTTCGGGCAAGTCGAGCAGGCGGTGGAGCAGCAGCACGTGGTCCTGAGCGTCGCTCAGCAACTCGTTTCTTTATCTGTTGAGGGACACGTTCCTTGACCGCCTGCTGAATCATCGGGCGTGGCGGTAACAGCGGAACCTTGTTGATCGACGTGATCTCGCTTGTTACGTATGGCCACGGGTTATTGCGCTCCGGAATGCATCGAGAACGTTCGTCATCGAGGCGGGTTTTCATGAACGCGAAGACGTCTGCAACAGCGTCATCATCCCAGCGGTTGGCCATCTCTGCAGGATCATCGTCGAGGTTGTACAACTCCCACTGGTCAGGAATGACGATTGTTCGATAGCGCGGCCCGCCCAAGCCGTCGCTTGCAAGTTGACGAACAAATGGTTCGGTCCACACGGCAGGATCATCAAATGTGCGAACGAGTTTCCAGAGTTTCCCGCGCGCTCCTAATGCCTCGTCATCGTCGACTCGACCCACGATGGCTTCGAAGTTGGCCGAAACATGAGCAGGAACGTTGACCCGCAGAGGCCCCGCCACATCATTGACTTGGCCTCCACCACGGGCAACACCACTCGCCCCAGTATCTCCCTCCGGCATGTTGTCACGGGTCATGATGTAGACCGATCGCCGGTCATCTTCAACACCGCCGTCAACGAGTGACATTAAGTTGCTGCCGGGTAGCGGATGAACTTCACTGAACGAGGAACGAAGAGCGTCTGCAGTTGCCTGCTCGTCGATGCCAGCGGCCGCAAGCAATGTTGGTACAAGGTCGACGTGTGATGTCGGTGATGAAATTGACCTCGGCGACGTTGGCTCCGAGCCCACCCGGGCGATCGAGAACGGCACCCGTGTCGACTCGTCGTAGAGTTGAAACCACTTTTGGTGGAGTCCTCCATGGGAGCCGAGAAGTTCGCCGTGATCTGAGGTCCGAACGATGACGGTCTCGGTGCTTGCGTTGTCGGTGATAGTGCGCCTGACAAGGTCGATGGGTCCATCGACTGCTGCGTGCAGTTGGTAGTACAGATTTCGGTATCGCTGGAGGTTCTTTTGGTACACCGAGGCCACGGCACCATACGGCCCGTAACACGACGGATATGAGGCTCGATAGGCGATTTGGGCAGCTGGCTTGTGTCGCAAATCTTCAAGATCTGAGGGCGACATCGGCACCTCAGGAACGTCGATCCCATCAAGGGCGTCGGGCATCCCGCGGCGCATCCATAAGGGGAACAGCACGATGTCATGAGGATTCACAAAGCTGGCAACGAGCAGAAATGGTTTGAGCGCATCCGTATCGCCGAGGCGTCGACGTTCGTAGCGGTCCTGAAGCCATGCCACGACTCGCTGGGCAATGAGAGGGTCTCGCGCAACCCCGGAGTTCGCAAAGAGCCCGCCATGTGGCTCGGGCCCCACCCAGCCAGAGAAGCCGAACGGGTCGAGGGGGGTCGCAGG
>JAPOIQ010000021.1 GCA_029978815.1 bacterium | reverse complement strand
GTTCGTCACGATGACTGAGTTCTGCAAGTTGCCCTCCGCTTACCAACACCAGAGCACGAACGGGATCTCTATCGGATCTGCGAAGGCCACGAGCGACCGACCAACCCGACTCGGGATCTGCTGAGAGATCGATGATCGCTCCAGCCCAACCTCCCTTAGGTTCGATCGCATTCGGATCGTCGGAAGCGCATATGCCGACCCATTTGCGACCAGCGAGGTCGAGGGTGCGCGCGAGTTCAGGAGAAATCGGATCGCCGACAACGAGAAGGGTTCCGCTCTCGACGTTGGTCACAGAGTCCCCAGGTAACGATCGATTTCAAACTGGCTGACATGGGTCTTGTAATCCATCCATTCACGGCGCTTATTGCGCAGGAACCATTCGAAGATGTGTTCCCCGAGAGCTTCTCGAACGAGTTCTGACCGCTCCATCGCGTGCAGCGCTTCGGCAAGTGATTGAGGTAACTGGCCAATTCCGAGTTTGTTGAGTGCGTGGTCGTCTAACTCAAACAGGTTGGCATCCGCTTCGGCCGGAAGTTCGTAACCCTCGCGCACGCCCTTCAGTCCGGCGGCAAGCATGAGGCTAAATGCGAGATACGGGTTGCAGCTCGGGTCAGGGGATCGGTATTCCAAACGGGTTGCAAGTGGATTGCCTCGCTTGGGAATTGGCACTCGAATCAAGCCTGATCGGTTGTTGCGAGCCCAACTGAGATGAACGGGTGCCTCGAAACCAGGGACCAGTCGCTTATATGAGTTGACTGTCGGGTTGGTGATGGCAGTGATCTCTGCTGCGTGACGAAGCAAGCCTGCCGTGAACGACTTTGCAACTGGCGAGAGGTTGTACTCATCGTGCTCGTCGTAGAACGCATTGTCATCACCTGAGAAGAGAGAAAGATGCGTGTGCATGCCTGAACCTTGCACACCCTCGAGAGGCTTTGGCATGAAGGTCGCATACACACCGTGCGCTGCTGCAACTTCTCTCACGATCAGCCGAAACGTCATAACGGAGTCAGCGATGGTTAAGGCATCGTCGTGGCGTAGATCGATTTCCTGCTGGCTCGGCGAATCTTCATGGAATGAATACTCGACAGGAATCCCGATTTGTTCAAGCGTACGAATGGTTTGCTTTCGGAGATCTCCAGTGACATCGCGAGTGGTGAGGTCAAAGTATCCACCGTTGTCGAGCGGTGTTGGCCGTTCACCAGGTTGTGGGGTACTGAAGTAGAAGAACTCGATATCGGGGGCGATGTAAAACGTAAGACCCTCAGCACGCGCCTCCTCTACGTGGCGTCGAAGGACCTGACGCGGATCTCCGGTGAACGGGGTTCCATCAAGATTGTGGATATCGCAAAACACTCGTGCTTCGGCCGCCCCCTTGTCGCCGAGCGGCAAGATTTGAAATGTGTCAGGGTCAGGAATGGCGAGAACATCTGATTCTTGAACTCGAGAAAATCCGTCGATAGATGACCCATCGAAGGTCATTCCATCGTTGAGTGCATTTTCAAGTTCGTTTTGGCTTATCGCAAAGCTTTTCAGGTTGCCGAGCACGTCGGTAAACCACATTCGTACCATGCGGACACCACGCTCTGACGCGGTTTTGAGCACGTAATCACATTGCTGTTCACGCATGATTTCTCCTCATCATCTTTATTCTGGCAGTGAAAAACGGCGAAGGGGACCCCGTGCGTACGAGGCCCCCTTCACAGCGATGTCACCAAGTGACGCTGAAATGCTCAGCGCTTCTTGGAACCCTTCGCAGCAGCTGAGCACACCGTTTCGGTGATGAGCTGCGTAACGGTATATGGATCGCAGTTGGCATTTGGACGACGATCTTCTGCGTAGCCCTTGCCGTCTTTCTCGACCTGCCATGGAATACGGATCGATGCACCGCGGTCAGAGACGCCGAAGGAGAACTTGTTCCATGGGGCGGTCTCGTGCTGGCCGGTAAGGCGATCTGCAATGCCGTCTCCGTAGTTCTCGACGAGCATCATGTAGTTCTTGCCGATGGCTTCACAGGCAGCGGTGATCGCCTTGTAGTTCTCACGCATTGCGATGGTGGAGAAGTTGGTATGACAGCCAGCGCCGTTCCAGTCGCCCTTCATCGGCTTTGCATCGAAACTGATGACGACGTCGTAATCCTCGGCAATGCGGTGAAGGAGCCAGCGAGCGACGTACATCTGGTCGCCAACTGCGGTCGGGCCGAGTGGTCCGATCTGGAATTCCCACTGGCCGGGCATCACTTCGGCGTTCGTACCCGAAATGGAGAGACCTGCGTCGATACACGCCTGTGTGTGCTCTTCGACAATTTCACGACCAACGACGCGACCGGTGCCAACGCCACAATAGTACGGACCCTGTGGAGCTGGCTGTCCGCCGCCGGCTGGGAAGCCGAGTGGTGAGCCGTCTGGCCGCATCATGGTGTACTCCTGCTCGAGGCCGAAGATCATCTCGTCGTCCTTGAACTTCTTCTCGACGCGAGCGCAAGCGGCACGAGTATTCGTTGGGTGTGCACGCATCGTTGAGGCAAGCAGCACCTCACACATCACGAGAATGTTGCGGCCGCCACGAATCGGGTCGGGGCAGACAAAGGTCGGACGAAGGACGCAGTCTGACTTGTCGCCAGTTGCCTGCTGAGTTGAAGAACCGTCGAAACCCCAGATCGGGGGTTCGGTCACTTCGTCAGCGAGAACTTTGGTCTTGGAACGGAGGAGCGGAGTTGGCTCATGGCCATCAATCCAGATGTATTCAGCTTGGTACGCCACGGGATTCCTTTCGGCGATTAGTGCATGTTGTAGGGGTAGACACACTGTGCCAGCACGCGATTTCTCGCCCGTATCTCAATTGTTAACGGAGTGTGAACTACGCCGACGTCACTGGCGGCGCATGGGCAGTGTACGGCGTCGTTCGCCATCAAAGTCATACAGTGCCCCAGCAATTGCTGGAGCCGTCGGAACGAGACCAATTTCACCGACGCCTTTGATGCCATATGGAGAGCGCGGTTGGGGAACTTCGACCACTTTGACATCGATCGTTGGGATGTCTTTCGCTCGTGGAATACCGAGTTGCCGAAGGGTTGTCGCGGTCGGCATTCCATGCTCATCACTTGGGAACTCTTCGCTCATGGCGTAACCCAGCCCCATATGAACTGAACCTTGGATCTGACCCTCTACGAGGGTCGGGTTTACTGCCTTGCCCACGTCGTGCACAGCAAGAACACGATCAATGACGCCCGACTCAGGATCGATCTCAACAAGTTGTGCTGCGTAGGAAAAGCAGGAGTGGATCGTTGGGTTTGGATGCTCCGGATCGCCGAGGTGGTGCGTCCAGTCGACGACGTACTCCCCGTGATGGTCGACATCGACTTCACAGTTGGCAGCCAGCGCAGTTGCACAAGCTGCTGCGACTGATCCGGCGGTCATTAGCGTGCCGCGACTCCCCGTTGTTTGTCCAAAGCCGAGCTCACGGGTCGTATCGACAATGACATCAATTCGCTCAGCATCAACCTTGAGCTCTTGGGCAGCGACCTGCAGCGCAACCGTATGGACTCCTTGGCCCATTTCTGTCCAGCCGTGGCGAACTTCGATACGGCCATCACTGCGGAATCTGACGACTGCCCCACAGACTTCCCGGAACCCGTTCCCGAGCCCGGAATTCTTCATGCCGATTGCAAGGCCGACGGCGCGGCCGGAGGCACGTGCGTTGTCATAGTCAGGCTTGATCACATCGAGACACTCTCGGGCTCCCCTGGCACCTTCGTCCATGATCTGTCCTGGGCCCCAGACGTCACCCGGCAAGATGACGTTCTTGCTCCGAAATTCCCATCGGTCGATGCCGGCGAGTTCTGCAAGACGGTCGATCACACCCTCGGTCGCAAATTGTGCCTGGTTCGCACCGAATCCTCGGAATGCTCCGCACACGGGATTATTCGTGCGCACAGCGATCGCCTCAATATCGAGTGATTGCCAGCGGTACGGGCCCGCGACATGGCCAGCGGCTCGTTCAAGCACTTTCATGCCGACACTTGCGTACGCACCTGAATCACCGATTGCTCGAACGTGCAGGCCGGTCAACACTCCGTCGGCATCGCAACCGGCTTTTACCTCGAGTGTGATCGGATGCCGCTTTGCATGCATTCGGAAACTTTCGACACGGCTCAACGTGCATTTCACTGGCTGTTTCAGCAACCACGCAGCGAGGGCCGCATGGCCCTGATTACTCATGTCTTCCTTGCCACCAAATGCGCCACCATTCGAAACGAGTTCGACTGTGACACGCTCCTTCTCGATATCAAGGATTGCTGCGATGTCGTTTCGGTCGTCCCACACACCTTGCCCGCCTGAGTACACATGCAACCTTTGCTGTTCGCCGTCACCTGACGGGACTGCGAGAGTTGACTCGGGCTCAAGGAACGCGTGCTCAATGCGCTGAGTCGTAAACGTTTCTGACACCACATGAGCACTCGCAGCAAGAGCATCTTCGATGGAGAGCCCCTCATTGCGCTCGTATGCGCTAACCGACAACACATTGGAGTCAGTTCCCCACACCGCGATCGGAGAGTCGGGCTGAAGCGCGGCAATCGGGTCGACCACGGGCGGATGGACGTTGTAATCGACCTCGACGAGTTCTGCCGCTGCCCGAGCTTGCTCACGGGTTTCAGCAACGACGATGGCAAGAACGTCGCCACCGTAAGAGGTCATTCCTCCGATAGGAATCATCAACGGCCAGTCTTTATGAATAAGGCCTGACCTCAATTCGCCGGGAATATCAGCGGCGGTCAGTACCGAGATCACACCAGGTGACGATGCGGCGTGCGCAGTGTTGATGCCGTTGATCGTCGCTCGGGTGTGATCGGTGAGATGAAGTGCTGCGTGAAGCATCCCAGGAATTCGGATGTCATCGATGTAGTCGCGATCACCGAGGGTGAGCGGTTGGGCCTCGTATTTCATTCCACGCGCACCGACTCCGCCGAGAACCTTCGGTGGTTCGACCGCTGTGTTGTGGGCAACCGCTTCGATTGCATCAAGGATTTTGACGTAGCCGGTGCATCGACAGAGATGTGCACCGAGATGCGGTGCCATCGATTCTCGGGTGAGGCCGGCACCCTTTTTTGCAATTTGATGATGCGCGCGCATGACGATGCCGGGAATACAGAAACCGCATTGCAACCCGCCGCATGCTGCAAAAGCATCTGCAAATTGTTGGCGTTCTGATTCAGGTAGTCCCTCGAGAGTGGTGATTTCACGGTCGCGACAGGATTCAACCGATTGCTGGCATGCGACGATCGCTCGACCGTCGATAAGAACGGTGCAACACCCACACTGCCCTGAAGGGGAGCATCCGTCCTTTGGAGAAGTGATGTTGAGTTCGTCTCGAAGCGCGGAAAGAAGATGAGGATGCTCCGCGGTGATCACCACCGGTGAACCGTTCACCGAGAATCGAGTTTCTCCGGGCATTCCACAACTTTACTGTTTGTTAAACGCCTGCTCAGAAGCAAGACCACGTCAACTGCGCCCAACTGCGCGACGATTCTTTTATGTCAGTCGTAAAAATCAATGCAATTGAGGTGCCTGAAGGCGCCGGACCGGAACTCGAAGCACGGTTTGCGGCCCGAGCCGGCATGGTTGATGATCAGCCCGGGTTTGAGGAGTTCATGTTGCTCAGGCCGACCTCGGGAGAAGATCGCTATTTCGTCGTGACGCGCTGGGAGAGCGAAGACGCATTTCAGGCTTGGCGAAGTGGCCAAGCATTTGCCCATCAGCACCGCGACACCCATTCAGATGGAGGTTCAGGTGAGGCAAAACCTCAGCACCCAGTTGCGACCGGCGCATCACTTCTCGAATTTGACGTTGTTTCGATGACGGTCGCTGACCGTTCCTGACGCCCGTAGGCTCTTGGACTTGTGACACTCATCGTCCAAAAGTACGGCGGCACATCTGTTGCTGATCCAGACCGCATGCGGGCGGTAGCGGACCATGTCGCGTACACCCGACAGCACGGCGCAGATGTTGTTGTGGTGGTGTCGGCAATGGGAAAGTCAACTGACAACCTGTTGAAGCTTGCGAATGATGTGTCAACTGTTCATCCCGGTCGAGAGATGGACATGCTGCTGACAACAGGTGAGCGTGTGTCTATGTCGTTGCTCTGCATGGCTCTTGCTGAACGCGGAATTGATGCGATGAGCTTCACCGGAAGCCAGGTCGGCATCATCACAGATACCGCTCACGGCAAAGCAAAAATACTTGAGGTCAAGGGTGACCGTCTCCGAGAAGCATTGGGTGAAGGACATGTTTGTGTCGTCGCCGGTTTTCAAGGAGTTTCAACCGACCGGGAGATCACAACACTTGGCCGAGGCGGATCCGACACCACAGCGGTTGCCTTGGCCGCGGCACTTGATGCTGACGCGTGCGAGATTTACACCGATGTGACAGGAGTCTTTTCAGCAGACCCTCGGATTGTCCCCCAGGCGCACAAACTCTCGCGCATCAACTTTGATGAGATGCTCGAAATGGCGGGTGCGGGTTCGAAAGTTCTCGCATTGCGCTCGGTCGAATTCGCTCGAAACCACAATGTCCCTCTTCACGTACGGTCAAGTTTCACTTGGGAGCACGGTACGTGGGTGACCTCTGAGGAGCCTTCAATGGAAGATCCAATTATTTCTGGTGTTGTCACCGATGCGAGTGAGGCGAAACTCACTGTCCTCGGTGTGCCTGATCGGCCGGGTATTTCGGCAACGTTGTTCGAACCGCTCGCCGATGCGAATGTCAACGTTGACATGATCGTTCAGAACACTTCAACCGAGGGCACGACGGATATCTCGTTCACCGTTCCGTCGGCCGATCTCAAAGTTGCTGAAGAGATCGTGTCGAGAGTCGCAGCCGAAATGTCGGCAGCTGGAGTAACTCGCGACGGCGAAATTGCGAAGGTGTCGCTCGTTGGGGCAGGCATGAAAACTTCCCCCGGTATTGCGGCCCGCATGTTCCGGTGTTTGGCCGAAGCAAATGTCAACATCCAAATGATTTCAACATCGACAATCCGCATTTCAGTTGTCATCAACGCGAGCGATTTAGAGACCGCAGCTCGCAGTCTGCACACAGAGTTTGGGTTGGATTCCGGCGAGTCGTATTCGGCTCCATTACCTGAACGAAAGTGACGGTGAGTTCACCGGCACCGGTGACACTGATGTGCGAGAATCATTCCTGATGCGTCCACGTTCTCAACTCATTGCATGGAAAGTTGCCGGTCGAGTCTCTGACCGTCATATGAGCGCTGATGAAGTTGTCCGAGAAACAGGGTGGGTGTTCAACAATGCCACCGGTGACCATCTCACGCTTGCAGATTTTGTTGCTACTGGCGACGAAGAGGTTCCGGCATATCTAGAGGCCTTCGGACTTCGTAACCCAGAGAAT
Source organism: bacterium (assembly GCA_029978815.1). Taxonomy (GTDB): domain Bacteria; phylum Actinomycetota; class Acidimicrobiia; order Acidimicrobiales; family Ilumatobacteraceae; genus Casp-actino5. The sequence continues at coordinate 2,671 of JAPOIQ010000021.1, read as the reverse complement.
CATCAGCAAACGATGATTGAAATTGGGTCTGGTATCGGCCGCATGACAGCGGCCTTCACACGAGAGTTCAACGATGTGATCGCGGCAGACCTTGATATCGGATTTTTAGAGCGCTGCCATGAGACCGTTTCTCGGTTCGGGCGCGCAGACCACTTGCGCACGCTTGAGGTTGCTGATGGCCGCTCGCTTGCTCTCGGTGACGATTGCGTTGACTTCGCATTCAGTTACCTCACATTGCAGCACTGCGCGCATGGTGATGCGCTCAATTTGGCGCGCGAAGCGGTTCGGGTTACACGATCTGGCGGTCGCATCGCCCTCAACTTCCGTGGCCCGTCGCGCCTTGATCCGTTGCTACTGCCACTTGGGATTGTGGTGCGAAATGTGTTTCGTATTCCCCGCGTCGGTGAGTGGTTGAGCCAACGCCGTTCAATTGCCCGTTTGGCGTGGCAGGTGAGCAGGATTTCTCCGAGTCAGGTGTTAGCGACCCTGGGCGGTTCGGTTGATGGTGTGACGATTTGGTCAGGTGGACCAGTTGATGATTTGCCGGGCGCATTTCGACGTGGTCGTTTCGACGGAATCAATCAGAACCATTGGTGGATCACTGCCACAGTTTCTTAAACGCTGCATTGAGCGACGGCTCGCTAACGTGCGCCGTTAGCCTGCCGACATGCGCATTGGTGTAGTTGGTGCAACAGGTCAAGTCGGTGGCGTCATGCGGCGTCTATTGGTGGAGCGCGGCTTCCCGGCCGAAGAAATTCGTTTTTTTGCTTCGGCTCGTTCTGCGGGCAGCGCACTTGAGTGGAATGGCGCTGACATCATCGTCGAAGACGCGTCGACCGCTGATCCGGCCGGTCTTGATGTTGCATTATTTTCTGCCGGTGCAACTTCTTCTCGAGAACTCGCCCCTCGTTTTGCAGCGGCTGGCGTAACCGTTATTGATAATTCATCGGCATGGCGAATGGATCCCGAGGTCCCTCTCGTGGTGAGCGAAGTGAATCCGGAGGAAGTGAGAAATACTCCGAAAGGCATCATCGCCAACCCCAACTGCACCACGATGGCCGCGATGCCGGTTCTGAAACCACTTCACGATGAAGCGGGGCTCATTCGAATGATCGCGTCGACATACCAGGCGGTTTCAGGTGGTGGGCTCGCCGGCGTTGAAGATCTGGATGAGCAGGCAAGAGCAGTCGCCTCAGAGGCGGCAGAACTCACCCACGATGGACGGGCAGTTGATTTTCCCCCAGCCAAAAAATTCGCTGACACAATTGCGTTCAACGTACTTGCGCTTGCCGGTTCGATGGTCTCAGATGGTTCGCTTGAAACCGACGAAGAGCAGAAGCTCCGTAATGAGAGCCGCAAGATCCTCAACATTCCTGACCTACGGGTTTCGGGAACCTGCGTCCGGGTTCCCGTATTCACCGGCCATTCGTTGTCGATGAATGTTGAATTTGCCGAGTCGATTTCTGTCGAGCGTGCGCTTGAGGTCCTTGCAGTGGCTCCAGGTGTTGAACTTCGTGAGGTGCCTACCCCCCTTGAAGCTGCGGGTCGTGATCCGAGTTACGTGGGTCGAGTGAGGCGGGACCCATCAGTCGATGGTGACCGAGGCCTTGCGCTGTTCATTTCGAATGACAACTTGCGCAAGGGTGCTGCGTTGAACGCCATCCAGATCGCTGAACTGCTGCTTTGAGGACCGAGGTTCAGCATGCGCACGGTAGTGCTGAACATTTCGGACAACCGTCTCGATAGCGATCGACGACTTCTGTGAGGTCGACGCCAACCTGGTTGGCCAATGTTGCGATCCAAGCGAGGACATCGCTGAACTCATGCTCGACTTGAGCTGGTGTTCCTTTGCGAACTGCTTGAGCGAGTTCGCCGAGTTCTTCGCATAACCAGGCAACCGTCGGTGCAACACCTCTATCGCGATCGCGCTCACCGTAAGTTGCATCAATAACGTCTTGGAGTTCGCGGAGATTCACACCATGACCGTAGTGCGAACATCCAGTACAAAATTCGACGGCACGAGGCGATCGTGTTTTCGTACTCTGCATCTGTGCCAGAGCAGCACGAAGAGGTCGCATTTGTTGGCGGTACACGACAGTGGTCGGTGCCGATTTCTCTCGCGTTCGGAGCGATCGCGTTAATCGGTCTCTGGCCAATACCGCATGGAACGACAACTGCTGGAGCGTCTCAACAATCGTTGATGACGCTGGGCTCTTCGGTTGAGGATGATGAGTTACTTAACGTGTACGTCGAACCTGAGCAAATGGCGGAGAGCCCGACGGGTGCGAGTGAGTATCTGGGTGTTGCGCCTCAAGGTGAGATCATTCCCCTAGGACTTCACTTACTCCTGTTGGAGGAACCATCGACAGAGGGTGACGGGGTTGCGGCGGCTGATGGGGTCGAGGTTTCCGCGAATGAACCATCGAATGACCGGGGTGAGGATTTGGATTCTGAACCTTCGAATCCTGTGGAGTCGGCCCCAGTAGACCTTGAGGATGAACCGACTGGCTCGGATGTGCTGCAAGTCTTCAGGTGGGTTGGTGGGGCCATCGCATTAAGTGCGCCTGCAGATTCAGACATCTCGGCAGAAGTATCTCAGGTTGCGAGATTGGCGTGGGAGGCGCAACGGCAGGCGGTGGTTGAAGGCGCCGCATCGAGTAGTTGGTACTCG
>JAPOIQ010000399.1 GCA_029978815.1 bacterium | reverse complement strand
GTCGTCGAGCAATGACACACCACCCTCACTCATCGTCAAGGCCTGCTGCTTCGCGTGCATACCCTTTGGCGCGTTCCATGTCGAAATGCTTCCGGGTAACAATGCGCTGGGCATAAAGACCGCCACCAGATTGAAGGTTGGTCACAAGATGCCAGCCGCCGTACGCATCGGCTGTGGAATCGCGTATGGCATGAAAGAGTCGAATACGGTCCTCGGCTGACACATCACCTGATGCCGTCATGTATTTCTCGACATAACCACGAGTCTCAGCGTTCTCAAGATCACCAATTGTCGGGGCAGTCAGAATTGCTCCACCGCCGATGTCATGAAGATGCCGCACCATCACACCAAACTGCGCAGCTCCCTGGTACTTCGCGGCGTTAGTGAACAACTCATCGGGGTAATAGAACCCTTCGTCGGTTGAACGCGCATTCGCAATTGCGGCCTCAAGTCCGGCGCGCAATAGCGTCGCATGAATCGACATCTCATCGATCTTTTCTCGGATATGCGAAACGCCTCCGAGGCCGTTCGCCTCGGCAATGAGCTGTGCGAACCCAACAAGTTCGTCGGCTTGTCGCACCATGAACGTCAGGCCACCGAGCCGTTCCCACAGACCGAGCGAATGCGCGAACACTGCCGCCATCGATACTTCTCCGTCGAGGAAAACCCGATCGTAGGGAACGAATACATCGTCGTAGACCACCATCGCGTCGGGCATGCTCGCCAAACGGCTCACCGGGAAATGCCGGTTGTCGTCATCGGCCGGATGGAAGGTGGTGTTGATCGTGCGCACCCCAGGAGCGTTCGCTGGCACCGCGCAGACGATGGCGTAATCCTCTTCGCCCGGCTTCATCGCCTTCGTTGGCATGACGAGATGTTCATGACAGAGCGCGGCGGCCGTGATGTGCAACTTTGCCCCTCGGATCACCACACCATCGGTTCGCCGTTCGACGACACGAACGTACGAGTCTGGGTCTCGTTGTTTTCCCGGCGGTAACGAACGATCACCTTTCGCATCGGTGATGCATTCGGCGATTCGGATATCCCGTGCGATCGCATCATCGACGTACGCCTGGATGCGCTCTCGATACACAGGGTCAAGACCTGCAAGTTTTGGAGACGCAGTCAGCAACGTCATGAGCGACTGGTAGGTGACACTGATCGCCATGTCCATGCCAGTGAGCACGTCAGTCCGAGAGCGCATCTCTTCGATTGAGCGTGGCGCAAAGATGTACGGGTTCACTGCATCGTCGGCATTGGAGTAGCAGTTGTCGTAACCCTGAGCGATGGCTTGTGCCGGAACCGCAAATGCCGGTTCAGCGAGCAGATCGTCGACGCGGCGACCGTGAAGGTAGGTCGTCCTGCCGTCGTTTAGCGACTCAAGATATTGCTGTCCTGTCAACATTGATTCCCCCCAAATGGACAAAGTGTTGATCTGAACTTATGAGAACGCCTGCACAGCGGGCGAGATGGAACGCCGCTCTGAGACCGAAGGCTAACGACTACTCGATGCGAAGGCCAGAGATCGCTCGAGCGATCACCAACTGCTGGATCTCGCTCGTGCCTTCG
>JAPOIQ010000342.1 GCA_029978815.1 bacterium | reverse complement strand
CTACTAAGGGTTTACGCGACGTTTCGAACGAGTGCAGAGCTCTTGAGGGGTCGTCGGTTTCGGTCAGGGCTTAAGCGAGGGAATACGCATCCTCCATTGCCATTTTTGTTCCAGAACCAACCGAAAAGTGAGCCGTATGGGCTGCATCACCCAGGATGACAACTTTGTCGGATGCAATCCAAGAACGGTTACGCACGGTCGGGAATTGACGCCATTGGGAAGCGTTCCCAACTAGCTCTTGTCCATGAAGAGACTCTGTGAAGATCTCCCTGCAGAAATCCATTGATCTCTTGTCAGACTCACCGATGCCAAGATTCCCCTCGCTAGAGCGATCAAGTCCCGCTCGCTGCCACGTGTCGGTATCAGTTTCTACGATGAAGGTAGAAAGTTCATCGGAAAAGGGATAGGCGTGCGTTGAAAACGGGCCATATTCTGTATCCACGAAATGGAAAGTCAATGCGTCGTATCGTCGTGGGGTTGCAAACCAGATGAACCGAGCAGATCCCAGGCGAATATCCGTGTCAAATTGAGAGCGCCAGTGTTCTCGGACTTGACTGTTGATCCCGTCGGCACCAACAACGACATCAGATTTCGAGTACAACTCGTCAAGATTTGCCACTTCGTTCTCGTAATGGACGGTGAGAGAGACGTCACGAGCGCGTTGTTGGAGAATGTTGAGAAGACGGTGGCGAGCGATCGCGGAGAATCCGTGACCCCCCGTGCGCATGAATCCATTCGACGTGCTGATCTCGATATCAGTCCACGATTGAAAATTCTCACGAATAAGTGAGAGTGACTCGGGGTCCGCATGCTCCAAGAGTTCAACGGTGCGGTCGGAGAAGACCACGCCGAAGCCAAAAGTGGCATCCGGAGCATTCCGCTCCCAAATCTCGACGGCCCAGTCGGGCCGCATTTGACGCAAGAGAATCCCGAGAAACAACCCTCCCGGTCCGCCCCCAACGATGGAGATGGTTCTTGGCGTTGACATGTCCTGAGGAACCCTTTACCTCTCTTGCACGATTCGGTTTTGTTGCCCTCCGAGACCAGATATTTGCGCTGTCATAACTTCGCCGACATCGAGATACCTGCCGCGCGCCATTCCGACCCCCGAGGGCGTTCCGGTAGAAATAATGTCGCCGGGCTGCAATGAAGTGAATCTGCTCGCGTAGGAGATCTGTTCGGCGATCGAAAAGATCATGTCGCTTGCGTGCGCTTCCTGCATGACTTCACTGTCGACGGAGAGCTGAAGCACCAAGTCGCTGGGATCTCCCACGAGGCCGGCTGGCACGAAAGCTGGGCCTATAGGAGTAAAAGTATCGAAGGCTTTCTGCGCAAACCAGTCAGAGGAGAACATCGGCCAGTCTGGGCGTTGGACGAAGTCTCTTGCGGATACGTCGTTGCAGATTACGTACCCCGCAACGTGATCCATGGCTTGGCCGACGGGAATGCGACGGCCGGGCGAACCGATGACAACTGCTAATTCCACTTCCCAGTCCAGTTGCTCAACATCACTCGGTTTGACCACATCGTCACACGGGCCAATAACGCTGCGCATGGGCTTGAGGAACACATACGGTGTTTCAGAGCCCGTTGAAACCTTGTTGGTGACCTTTTCGGATGACTCTGCCTCCGAGGTGTGAGCAGCGTAATTTGCAGCGGTGAAAATCAGAGTGGCTTCGGGGTGCACGGGCGCCCCCAGGTCACAGAGCGAGATCGGCTCCCATTGAACTGTCTCACGATCACTTGCTGTGAGGCGGCGAAGTGCCGATTCGACGACAGGACCGAATTCATGCCAGCGCGCCAACAGTTCTCTTATAGACAGATTTGAATCGATGCCGTAGCCAAATTCTTCAATGGCGCTTGTTAGGTCAGTGACGTGCTGACCCACGGCGAGTCCGAGAGGGCGTGGGTGGTCTCTTCGTAGGACAATGCCCCCGATGATGTCGCTGTCCATCGCCGGGTCACTCGTCACATACGGATAGAACGACACGACCGACGTTCTTCTGGTCTTCGATCAGTGTGTGAGCTGACCGCACATCCTCGAGAGGAAATGTCGCAGCAATGACGGGACGCAGACCCTTTTGAACCAACTCCCACAACCTGTCCGCTGCTTGCGGGTTGTAGGTACGAACACCGAGTACGGAAAGGTT